>NZ_JAGIQL010000099.1 GCF_017813245.1 Streptomyces montanisoli | reverse complement strand
GCTCGCACCGGAACCGGCCGCCGCCGCGCCCGCGCGGTCCGCGCGCTCGGCGAGGGGGACACGCGCTTCGAGGAGGAACCAGCCGTCGGCGCGTACGCGCCCGTGCAGGCTGCCGCCGCGCCCGCCCACCCAGGCGGTCAGCACGTCGAGCCCGCCGCGCCCCTCCTGCCCGGCGGGCGCGGGCGGCCCGGTCACCCCGTCGTTCGCCAGGCTGAGCCGCACCGCGCCGTCGGCGTGCACGGTCTCGATGACACAGCGCTCGGCGGCGCTGTGCCTGAGCATGTTGGTGAGCCCCTCGCGCAGCACGGTGGCCAGCAGGGTGTCGACGGAGCCGGGCAGCGGCCGGTCCGCCAGCCGTACGGTGGAGCGGATGCCGACGGCGGCGAGCATGGACTCCGCGGCCTCCGCCTCGGTCGCGAGGGAGACCTCGCGGTAGCCGCGGGCGACCGCCCGCACGTCGGCGAGCGCCTGCCGCGACATCCGCAGGATGTCGGCCAGTTCCTGCTGCGCGCGGTCGGTCCCGTTGCCCACCAGGCGCCTGACGTGCTCGCACTTGAAGCTGATCGCGGAGAGGCTGGTGCCGAGCAGGTCGTGCAGGTCACGCGCGAAGCGCAGCCGTTCGGCGGCGAGCGCCAGGCCGGCGACCCGGGTGCGCGCCGCGCGCACCTCGGTGACGAGCGCGGCCAGCCGGGAGAGGCCGAACACCCCGAGAGCGGCCAGCGCCACGGAGATGCTGGTGAGGACGATGTCCCAGCCGGCGCCCAGTTGGAGGAGGGCGTAGTCGGTCGCGGCCACCACGAGCAGGAAGGCGGGCCAGGCGAGCCGAGGGCGCAGCACCAGCAGAACCGATCCGGCGAGGAAGGCCGGCATGGAGAGCCAGGCCTCGCCGAGGTCGGCGAACGGCGCGAAGGAGGCGACGGCCTGCAGCCCGAGCGTCAGCCAGGCGACGGAGGCGAGCCGGGGCAGCAGCCACGGGAAGGAGTGCGCGAGTTGCAGGACCGCGATCGCGGCCGCCGCGACGGCGCCCTCGGCGAGCCGCCAGGCCGTCAGGTGCTCAAGTACCGCGTACATCCCGTCGACGGTGATGATGCCGAGCAGGACCGTCACGGTGACGGCCACGGCCATGCGTGGCGGTAAATCGTTTCTGGCCGTGGAGCCGGGATCGCGCTCCGCGTCCTCCCCGCCCGAGCGCTCCTGTTCGTACCCGGCGGCGTCATCTCCCGTTGACGCAGCCGTTGTTGCGATCCCCATGCTCTTCACCGATCCCCTGCGGTGTGTTCACGGACCGAACATCACCCGCATGATAATCATGCCGGGCATGTATGTGAGGACGATTCACCCGGTCAATCGTCCGCTTCAGGGCGACAGCGACACCATCCGCGCCGCCACGAGGTACGCGACGAACGCGTCCGTGGCCCCGGCCGGCAGCGGCAGCCGCGGCAGCCGCACCACGCGCTCCAGGTCGCGCAGGCGCATCCCCGGCACCCTCGCCATCAGCCACAGCGCCTCGGGACCGTGCAACTCGACCCGGTGATCACTGAGATCGGACTCCAGCACGAGCCCCGGCCCGCTGGGCGAGAAGCGCGCGGCCCGGGTGAGCGTCACCCGCGCGTCCCCGCGCCCGTGCGGCAGCGGGCCCGGCAGGAATCGCGCGGACCTGCCGGCGGGGCTGACGGTCATCATGAGGCCGGCGCCCAGCATGAGGTGCCGGTCCACCACGTACCTGACGTCCGCGAGGCGGCGCACGAGGTCGGCCGCGGCGGCGCTGCGGCGGGCCGGCGGGCTGTCGTACGCGGGGAAGTCCGGTACGAGGTTGGGCAGTCTGACCGGACCGAGCGACATCCGCCGCAGGGCCTCGACCAGCGCGGGGGACGGGTCGTCGACCCGCAGCCCGCCCCTGGGCGAGTCCACGAGCACGACGGCCCGTCCGCCGTCCGTCTCGGTGCGCACCGACGTGCCCTCGGGCAGCGACCAGGTCTCGGAGAGTTCCCTGGCCGCGAGTCGGTCGATCGTCATAGCCGTCATCGCAGATGTGAAGCGCCTTTGGGGGGAAGGCCGGTGGTGGTACGGGCGCCCGTCCGTGTCACAGGAACAGGTGGACGGGGTTCAGGTCCTCGTAGCGGGTGGGTGCGGTGAGGTGTCCCAGGGCGACCGGGACGTCGAAGAGCCGGCCGGGAGCGAACCGGTTCCAGTGCGAACGCAGGCCCGGCACGATCACCTTCACGACCGGCAGGCCGACGTCGGGGCGTGTCTGGTCGAGCACGAGCAGCTCGGAGCCCATGCGGCGCACCACCTCCTCCGCCGCCGCCACGTCCTCGCGCAGATCGGAGCGAGGCGTGCAGTGGTAGTGACCGGGCCGTACTGGGGGCGCCGAGGGATCGGGCGCCAGGTAGGGCTGGTCGGTGAGGGTGGCCGTCCGCATCCAGGACAGCGTGTCGGGGTCCGTCGTGCCGTAGCCGCCGCCGTCGGCCCGCGCGTCGAGCACGTGCGGGAGCATCTGGTTGAGCTCGGTCAGCGAGCGGCGCAGGGCGAGCGCGGGGTCGAAGTGCGCGCCGAAGCCCAGCATGATGTCCTGCTGCGGCTTGTCGGTGCGCCGCGACAGCGCGGCGAAGACCGGGATGCCCAGGTCCGAGGTGAGGTCGAGCGCCCACACCTCGCGGTGCAACGAACGGTGCACGGTGAGCAGTTCGCCGATCCACGGGTCGGCGAACGCGGCGACGTCCACCGCGGGCCTGCGGGTGCGGTTGTACCACCACAGGCCGATGGCGTCGCGTTCGACGAGTTCGAGGAAGCCTTGCAGCACGGCGTCCTCAAGGCTGCCGCCCGCCGCGTTGCCGTTGGAGCTGGCCGCGCAGAACGCCCGGCCGGGACGCTGCGGCGCGTTGTAGTAGAGCAGCGCGGTCGGCAGCAGGCGCGAACGCCCGGCCGTGAGCGACCAGACGGGCGACCAGTCGATGACGGCGTCCTCGTCGAACGGGTCGGTGACCTGGTGGAACGGGCCGTGCGCCGCGTTCCACTCCGCGCGCCCCGCGAACTGCCGCTCGTCGAAGAGCTGCACCGTGTTCGGGTGCAGCGCGCGCGGCGCGAGGCCCCGGAAGCTGCCGCGCACGGTCGGCTCGTCGCCCTGGAGGTAGCCGCTGTGGCGTTCGAGCGCCTCGGCGAGCGCGCCCACCCGCGCCTGGAGCGCGGTGGTGCCCTTTCCGCCGCTGGTGGCACGCAGCCCGGCCCGTACGGAGCCGATGCCGCGCGGGTCGGTGACCGGGTTGTGGCCCGCGTGGAAGGAGTTGAGGAACGCGGGGCCGCGCGGGTCCTGGCGTATCTCCTTGACGAGGCCGGTCAGCGGGTCGACCAGGTGGCCGAAGCGCTCCATGAACTGGCCCGGCGTCAGGGCGCGGTGGCCGCCGCCCTCGGTGTCCTGCTTGGGGCGCGGGGCGAGGACGAACGGGGCTTCGGCGCGTGCCGCGACCAGACCGGCGTCGCCGCACGCCGGGCACTGCGGGCGCCGCGTCACCTGGTGGCGGACGCTCTCCAGCGCGGGCCCGTCCAGCGTCCACAGCGCCCCCTGGCCCGGGTACCGGTGGCCCGCGAGCCACTTCGCCGCTTCGAGCGCGGCGAGTTGCAGCGCCGCGAGCCGGGCGGCGGGCAGCGAGCAGGAGGGGCGCGGCACGGGTCCTGAGCGCTCCAGCATCCGCTGGACGTGCGCCTCGACCTGGCGGCCGCGCCAGAGCCGGTCGGCCAGGCACGTCCAGCAGGGGCCGTCGGAGGTGCCGAAGAAGGGGCCGATCCACAGCTCGGTGCCGCACGCCTTGACCGGGAGCCAGGGACGCCCGGCGGCGCGGTGCTCGGCGTCGAGGGCTTCGAGCCGCGGGTTCAGGTAGTCGTCGACCAGCACGACGTCGAGGTCGCTGCCGTGTCCCGCGTGCTCACCCGCCGACGTGTGCGTGCGAAGCCCCGCCGCGCGCAGCGCGCGCAGGAGCTCCGCCGCGTCCGTGCCCGGCAGGGCCAGCGCGCCGACGACCGAGGCGTCGACCCCCGCGGCCGCCGCCTCGCCGTCGAGGCCGGCCGCCTCCCAGTACGTGCGGGCGGAGCGCCGGCCGGGGGTGAGCCCCCGCGGCCGGCGCGCCGACAGCAGGCCCGCCTCGACGAGGCGGCCCACCAGGCGTGTGGTCTGCTCGGCGGGGATGGTGGCCCCCGCCTCCTCGACGACCTGCTCCAGATGGCGCGTGCCGTCGAGGAGCGGTGCGAGCGTGGCGATCTGCTCCCCGTGCAGGGCGGTGACCCGCTGGTCGGAGATCAGGTACACGGCCTCGCCCGGCACGCGCTCGACCCGGAGGAAGGGCTTGAAGCCCAGCACCGCGGCTCCCCCCGCTGCGGCGGCCTGACTCACAGGGCGTACCGGGCGAGCGTGGCGGACGCGGCCTCCTCGACGGCCGGTTCGGGGGCGACGCACAGGGTGCACAGGCAGATGCCGGCCGTAATGGGGTCGACGCCGCCGCGGGCCATGTGGGTCAGGTCCTCGATCATCAGGTCGTCGAAGCTGGAAACGGCGGTGGCGAGGCTGGACTTCATGGTGTCTCCCGTTGGTGTGAAGCGCGATGAGGTGCGTGGCGTGATGCGGTGTGCGTGAGGTACGTGCGGTGCGTGACGTACGTGCGGTGCGTGACGTACATGCGGTGCGTGATGTACGTGCTGTGCGTGGCACGGGCGGGCGGTGCTCCGGCGGATCCGGCGCCGGATGCGCTCTCCCTGCCGACGGACTGAAGTCTCGTCCCGGCCCCGCGGCCCGTGCCAGTGCCGTCCTCATGCTCCGCGTATGAAAGTTTCACGGTCGGCGCAGGTGCCGATTCACCTCGTATCAGGGAGTGCGGCACTGGGGCGCGGCCGCCCTCGGTGGGACCGTCGAGGCAGGTTGAGGCACGGATGTACCGACGGGGGCATCCGGCTCACCGCACCACGGAGGTACCGATGGAAATCAAGATCCTTGGGCCGCTCAGCGCAGACGTCGACGGCAGGTCGATCGTCCCGAGCGCCGGCAAGCCGCGCCAGATCCTCGCGCTGCTGTCCCTCTACGCGGGCCAGGTCATGCCCGTACCCACGCTGATGGAGGAGATCTGGGGCACCGAGATGCCCCGGAGCGCGCTGACGACCCTCCAGACGTACATCCTCCAGCTGCGCAGGCTGCTGGCCAGCGCCTACGGCCCCGACCCGCTGCACAGCTCGAAGGAGGTGCTGGCCACCCGGCACGGCGGCTACCTGCTCGACGTGCAGCCGGGCACCGTCGACGTGCACGAGTACGACCGTCTCGTGGCGGTGGGCGCCGCGGCCGCGGCGCGCTGCGACGACGCCGAGGCCGCCGCGCGCTACCGCGAGGCGCTGTCGCTGTGGCGGGGGCCCGCGCTGGTCGACGTGCGGATCGGGCCGCTGCTCGAGATCGAATTGGTGCGCCTGGAGGAGAGCCGGCTGGGCGTGCTCGGCCGGCGCATCGACGCCGACCTGCGCCTCGGCAGGCACGACGAGCTCCTCGCCGAACTCACCTCGCTGACGGCCAGGCACCCCCTGCACGAGGGGCTGCACGCCCAGTGCATGGTGGCGCTCTACCGTGCCGGCATGCAGTGGCGCGCGCTCGAGGTCTACAACGGCCTGCGCACCAGCCTCGCCGACGAGCTGGGCCTCGACCCGACGGTGCGGCTGCGGCGACTGCACCAGGCCATCCTGGCGGCCGACCCGGCGCTCGAACCGCAGCAGGCCGAACGGCGGCCCGCGCTCGACCTGTTCGCCGCCTGACCGGGTGCGCGGCCCATGCGGGAGTGGCCCGGCGGCCGGACGACAGCTTCTCAGTCCGAGCTTCTCAGTCCGCCGGGCCGGGCGCGAAGCGGCTCAGCGGCCGTACCCGACGGCCAGGGTCGTCCGCAGGTCGCCGTCCTCGGCCAGGGCGTCGACGAGCGGCGCCGGCAGCTCGCGGCAGCCGAGCGTGGACAGCATGAAGTCCGTCGTGAGCGACCAGACGTCCGGGGCGCGGCCCAGCAGCGTGTGCGAGCCGCCCCGCACCTCGAACCTGCAGACGTCCGTGACGCGCCGGGCGCGCTCCGCGAACGCCAGCGACATGGCGGGCGTCGCCTCGCTCTTGTCCTTGTCGCCGTGGACGATGAGGACCTTGCGGCCCGCGAGGTGGTCCACCGGATCTTCGCCGGGCAGCCACGGCGCGACACCGGTCACGCTCACCACGTTGCGGTGGCCGCCGACGCGGAACGCGGCCCGGCCGCCGAGGGAGTTGCCGAGCACCGCGACGGGAACGTCCCCGTAGAGCCCGGCCAGTTCGCCGAGCGCCCACTCGGCGTCGACCGCGGTGCTCGCCTCCTCGCCGTTCCACCCGCGGTAGCGGTAGCGCAGCAGGTGCACCGCCACACCGCCGGACGCACCGGCCCCGGCCAGCCGGGCGGCCGGGGCCTTCAGCCCCCACAGGGCGAGCCTCATCGGCCCCCGGTGGCTCGCGACCGAGCCGCCGGGCAGCAGGAGCGCGACCGCGCGCACGTCCTCCGCGCCCTGGCGGGGCGTCAGCTCCGCGGCACGCTCTTTCCCGTTCATCCTCACGACCCCTGTCCGATCCCACCGCGACCCAACCGCGACGTGATCAGTATCGCGCCCACGCCGCGCCTCTGTACGGCAGTTGCGGCCACCGGCCGTCAGTGTGCCGCGCCGGCCAGCTCCTCGTCAGGGCGGAAGACGCTGAAGGCGCGGTTGTGGTAGAGCAGCGGCCTGACCGGGAACGTCGTGACGTTCTCCATCCGGCCTATCAGCACCCGGTGGTCGCCCGCGTCGAAACTCTGTACGGTCCGGCACTCGGCCTGCCCGAGGCAGCCGCCGCTCAGCACCGGCGCGCCGCCCGCGACGAGCGACGGCGTCCAGCGCACCGCGTCGAACTTGTGCGGGGACCTGCCCGCGAACGCCATGGCCACGTCCTCGGCGCCCTCCGCCAGGACGTTCACGACGAACGCCCCGGTCGCGGCGAGCGCGGGCAGGGTCCTGGAGCGCCGGTCGACGCAGACCAGCAGCAGCGGCGGGTCCAACGACACCGCCGACAGGGCGTTGCAGGTGAGGCCGCGCGGCTCGCCCGCTCCGTCCAGTGTCGTGACGACCGCGACCGCGGTCGGGAACGCTCCGAAGAACGACCGGAATCCATCTCTGTCCACCGCTGATCCACCTCTTCGCTCGAACGCAAGGGACGCAAGGAAACGCGACGACTCGTGGCAGCCGGGCCGGGCCGCCGGGCGCCGCAGGATGTTCCGCCCGTCTCGAACACCGCTCGACCCGGCGCTGAGCACGCGGCCCGCGCGTTCCTCCAGCCGCGCGCGGTGCGGAGTCGAGCGGCACAGCGGTCAATGCCTCCATACCCGTTACTCACCCCTGGGTGGTCACCGTGCGCATTCTCTTCACCGCGTGGGCATGGCCCTCGCATGTCTTCCCGATGGTCCCGCTGGCCTGGGCCTGCCAGGCGGCGGGGCACGAGGTCCGGGTCGCGAGCACCGCGTCGATCGAGGCGGCCGTCGCCCACACGGGCCTCACCTCCGTGGTGGCGGGCGCCGAGCCCGACCTGCCGGCCATGTCCACGAAGGGGGCACTCACGTCCTGGCACACGCAGGGCCGCTGGCCGTCCGAGTGGACGCGCCACTTCGACCTGCTCGACCCGGGGCAGCGCGGCGTCCTCGACGCGCTCGCGGGCAAGGAGATCGCCATGGCCGAGGCGATGGCGGACGGGCTCGTCGCGTTCGCGCGCGTCTGGCGGCCCGACCTGGTGGTGCACGACGCGGTCAGCTACGCGGGCGCCGTCGCGGCGTCCGCGCTCGGCGTGCCGTCGGCCAGCCACATGTGGGGAAGCGTCGACGTGATGCACAACGAGCGCACCCTGGAGGGCGAGCCGCGCGCCGAACTGCTGCGGCTGTTCGACCGGTTCGGTGCCGCACCGCGCGTCGACCCCGACGTGTGGCTCGACCCGTGCCCGCCCCGGCTGCGCATCGCGGGCGGTGCGGACAGGCAGTCCATCCGCTACGTCCCCTACAACGGCCCCGGGGCGCTGCCCGACTGGCTGATCGACCCGGCGCCGCGCCGTCGCGTCTGCGTCACGTGGGGTGTCACCACCGGGCGCATCGGCCTCGGCGGCCCCGGCGACCTGCTGGACGAGGTCGTCGAGGCGGTGGGCGGCCTCGACGCCGAACTCGTCCTCGCGCTCGCACCCGGCCAGGCCGAACGGCTCGGCGCGCTGCCCGAGGGCACGCGCGTCGTGGAAGGCCTGCCGCTCAACCTGCTGCTGCCGAGCTGCGACGCCGTGGTCCACCAGGGCGGCGGCGGTACGTCCATGACCTCGACGGCGGCGGGCGTGCCCCAACTCGTCGTCTCCCCGCGGCCCGAGCAGATGCTGACGGGCGACCGCCTCGCCACCACGGGCGCCGGCAGGCACCTCGTGCGGGGCGAGCTGCTGCGCGAGAGCGACCCCGTGCCGGTGGTCCGCGAGGCCGTGCGCGCGCTGCTCGACGACCCGTCGTACCGCACCCATGCCACGCAGCTGCGCGACGAGGTGGCGTCCATGCCCTCGCCCGCGGACGTCGTGGGGGTGCTGGAACGCCTGGTCGCCGAGCGTGCGGGCGCCACGCGGGAAGCGGCGGTGGCGCGATGACCGCCGCGCGCGTCCAGGAGGCGCCCGCCAGGCGCTCCGAGGCACCCACGCCCCCGGCCGCCGCACGCTCCCGCTCCCTGACCGAGGGCGCACGCCATGTACTCGGGGCCGTCGCGGACAGCGCGGAGACCGTCGAGGCCGCCAGGTCCCTGGACGTGAGGACGGCCGACGCCCTCAGCGACGCCGGGTTCGCGCGCCACTTCGTCCCCACGGCACACGGCGGCACCGGCGGCACCTACCGGGACTTCTGCGACGCCGTCGCCCTGCTCGGCGAGGCCAGTGCCTCGGCCGCGTGGTGCGCGTCCGTGTACGCGGCGATGGGCATACTCGGCGCACACCTGCCTCAGCGCGGCCGCGCCGAGCTGTGGCGCGGCGGGCCCGACACCAGGATCGCCGGGTCGTTCGCGCCCGCGGGACGCGTCGAGTCCGTGCCCGGCGGCTGGCGGCTGAACGGCGAGTGGACCTTCGCCAGCGGCGTCGGCCGCGCCGAGTGGACGTTCCTCGGCGCCATGGCGCCCGCGGGCGACGACCGCCAGTACCGCTTCTTCGCGGTGCCGCGCGGCGCGTACCGCGTCCTCGACACGTGGCACAACGTCGGCCTGCGGGGCACGGGCAGCAACACCGTGGCCCTGCGGGACGTCCTGGTGCCCGGGCACCGCTCCTTCGCGCAGAGCGCGCTGATGGCGGGCACGGCGGGCGCCGACCTCTGCCACGCGGCGCCGTACAAGACCGTCAACGGCCTCAACTTCCTGACGCCCGCCCTGGGCGCGGCACGCGCGGGACTGCGCCTGTGGTCCGCAGGTGTGGCGCACAAGCGCGAGGTCACCGGGGGCATGACCAGGGACCGCGGCTCGATCAGGGAGGCGCTGGCCCGCTCGGCCGCCGAGCTCGACCTCGTCGAGCTGATGGTGGCACGCGCGGCCGGCGCCGCCGACGCGGGTGAGCACGACACGCCCCACCTGGCGCGCGCCCAGCGGGACTTCGCCGTCGCCGCCGAACTGCTCGTCGCCGTCGTGGACCGGCTGTTCCGGCTCGGCGGGGCGCGCGGCCAGACCGAGGACTCGGCGCTCCAGCGCATCTGGCGCGACGTCAACTGCGCTGCCGGGCACGCCTCACTGCAGTTCGACCCGGCCGCCGCGGCCTACGCGCGGCACGCGTTCGCCGCCTTCGACACACCACGACCCTGACCAGGAGGCCACCGTGCACACGATCGACCTGTCGTCCTCCGTGGACGCCTCCGGCTGGGAGCCGGACCCCATCGTCCACGAGATCATGACGCCCGCCGAGGGCGCACGCCACATGAGCGAGGAGATGAAGCTCCACTTCGGGCTCGACTTCGACCCCTCCGTCCTGCCCGACGGCGAACTCCTCTCGCTGGACACTCTCACCCTCACCAGTCACACCGGCACCCACGTCGACGCCCCGTCCCACTACGGCTCCACCGGCCCGAACGGGCGGCCGAGGAACATCGACGAGATGCCGCTCGACTGGTTCCTGCGGCCCGGCGTCGTCCTCGACGTCACCGACGCGGGCACCGGCGTCATCGGCGTTGACCGCGTCGAGAAGGAACTCGCGCGCATCGGCTACCAGCCGCGCCCCCTCGACATCGTCCTGCTGCACACCGGCGCGGCGCGGCACGCCGGGAAGCCCGAGTACTTCACCGAGTTCGCCGGCCTCGACGGGCCCGCCACCGACTTCCTGCTCGACCTCGGCGTGCGCGTGATCGGCACCGACGCGTGGAGCCTGGACGCGCCCTTCGGCCACATGATCCGCGCCTACCAGGAGACGGGCGACACCTCCGTGCTGTGGCCCGCGCACTTCGCCGGGCGCCGCCGCGAGTACTGCCAGATCGAACGGCTCGCCCAGCTCGACGAGCTGCCGGAGCCGTTCGGGTTCCGGGTGGCATGCTTCCCCGTGAAGATCGCCGGGGCGGGCGCCGGCTGGACGCGCGCCGTCGCGCTGGTGGACGAATGAGCGCCGCCCGGCCGCCCTGGCTGTTCTGCTTCCACCACGCCGGAGCCGGCACCTCGGCGTTCGCGCAGTGGCAGGCCGTGCTCGGCGACACCGCCGAGGTGGTGCCGATCCTCCTGCCCGGCCGCGGCACCCGCGTACGCGAGGCGAGGATCACCGACCCCGTCGAGCTCGTCGCCGAGATCGAGGCCCTGGTCGGCCCGATGGCGGACGAGCGCCCCTACCTCGTGTACGGGCACAGCCTCGGCGGCCTCGCCGCCTACACGTTCGCGCGCACCAGATGCGCCGCGGGCCTGCGCCCGCCGGAGCGCGTCGTGGTCGGGGCCGTGCAGCCGCCGCACCTGCGCTCCCCCGTGCTGCGCAGCGCCCACCTGCCCGACCTGGAACTGCTGTTCCTGCTCGTCGGCTTCGGGGCGCTGCCGCTCGAAGCCCTCCACCACGAGGAGCTGTGGCGGCGCAGGGTGCTGCCCGCGCTCCGCGACGACCTCAAGCTCGGCGAGGCGCTCTGCGTCACCGAGACGTCACCCGCGCACCCCCTCGACGCGCCGATCCTCGCGGTGGGCGGGTCGCGTGACCCGATCGCGCCGCTGAGCGGCATGGCCGAGTGGGCGCGGTACGCGCCGGGCGGCTTCGAGCTGCGCACCGTGCCGGGCGACCACTTCTTCGTGCGGCGGCCCGCGATCGCGGAGCTGCTGCGCGACGTGGTGGCGGGCCTGCCCGCCACCACGTCGCCGCGAGTCGAGCGCGGTTTGAGCCACCGGTGTCAGATTCGTGCGAACAGCACTGACCAGGAAGGAGGTGCGGCCGTGAGGCGAGAGCACACGCGAGGACACACCCTGGCCGCGACGCGGGCGGCAGGCCCGGACACGAGGGGGCCGCGATGAGCCGCCGGGTGGCGATCACCGGCATCGGCGTCGTCGCGCCCGGCGGGATCGGTACGAAGGCGTACTGGTCGCTGCTGACCGAGGGCAGGACCGCCACCAGGGCCATCTCCCTGTTCGACGCCTCGCCCTTCAGGTCGAGGATCGCGGCCGAGGTCGACTTCGACCCGCTCGCGCAGGGGCTGACGGAGCGGGACGCGGCGAGGCTCGACCGGGCCGCGCAGTTCGCGCTCGTCGCCGCACGCGAGGCGGTCGCCGACAGCGGCCGCGACCTGGAGGCCGCCGACCCGTTCCGCACCGGCGTCACCATCGGCAGCGCCGTCGGCGCGACCACGGGACTCGACACCGAGTACGCGGTCGTCAGCGACCGCGGCGCGCGGTGGCTGGTGGACCACACCCGCGCGGTGGACCACCTCTACGACTACTTCGTGCCCAGCTCCTTCGCCGCCGAGGTGGCGTGGGCGGTCGGTGCGCAGGGCCCCACGGCCGTCGTGTCCACGGGCTGCACCTCGGGACTCGACTCCCTCGGCCACGCGGTCGAGCTGATCCGTGAGGGCAGCGCCGACACCATGGTCGCCGGCGCGACCGAGGCGCCCATCTCGCCCATCTCCGTGGCGTGTTTCGACGCGATCAGGGCGACGTCGCCGCGCAACGACGACCCGGAGCACGCCTCGCGCCCCTTCGACCGCACCCGCAACGGCTTCGTGCTGGGCGAGGGCTCCGCGGTGTTCGTGCTGGAGGAACTGGAGCAGGCGCGGCGCAGGGGCGCGCACATCTACGCGGAGATAGCCGGCTTCGCCTCGCGCAGCAACGCCTTCCACATGACGGGGCTGCGCGCGGACGGCAAGGAGATGGCGGAGGCCATCACGGTCGCGCTCGACGAGGCGCGGCTCGCGCCGACGGCGGTGGACTACGTCAACGCCCACGGCTCGGGCACCAAGCAGAACGACCGGCACGAGACCGCCGCGTTCAAGCGCGCGCTCGGCGACCACGCCTACGCGACCCCCGTCAGCTCGATCAAGTCGATGATCGGGCACTCGCTGGGGGCCATCGGCTCGCTGGAGATCGCCGCCTCGGCGCTCGCCGTCGAGCACAACGTCGTCCCGCCGACGGCGAACCTGCACGAGGCCGACCCCGAGTGCGACCTCGACTACACCCCGATCACCGCCAGGGAGCGGACCGTCGACACCGTCCTGAGTGTCGGCAGCGGCTTCGGCGGCTTCCAGAGCGCCATGGTGCTCACCAAGCCCGAGAGGAGGGCGGCATGACGAGCGCCACCGCGCCGAGGACCGCGCCGGGGACCGCGCCGGGCGAGCGCCGCGCGGGCACCGCCGCGCCCGTGTTCACCGGGATCGGGGTGGCCGCGCCCAACGGGCTCGGCACCCGCGACTGGTGGCGGGCGACGCTCGCGGGCGAGAGCGGCATCCGGCCGGTGTCGCGCTTCGACGCGTCCGGCTACCCGGCCACGCTCGCCGGCGAGGTGCCGGGGTTCGACGCCGAGGCGCGCATCCCGAACCGGCTGCTGCCGCAGACCGACCACATGACCCGGCTCGCGCTCGCGGCGGCCGAGGAGGCCCTGGCCGACTCGGGCGCGGACGTCGGGCAGGCGCCCGACCTCACGGCGGGCGTCGCCACGGCGGCCTCGGCCGGCGGGTTCGAGTTCGGGCAGCGCGAGTTGCAGGCGCTGTGGAGCAAGGGGGGCCAGTACGTCAGCGCGTACCAGTCCTTCGCCTGGTTCTACGCCGTCAACGCCGGCCAGATCTCCATCAAGCACGGCCTCGGCGGGCCCAGCGGTGTCCTCGTCACCGAGCAGGCCGGTGGACTCGACGCCGTCGCGCAGGCGCGCAGGCACCTGCGCAAGGGCAGCAGGCTCATCGTCACGGGCGGCGTCGACGGCGCCGTCTGCCCGTGGGGCTGGACCGCGCAGCTCACCGGCGGGCGGATGACGACCGTGGCCGATCCGGCCGCCGCCTACCTGCCGTTCGACGCCGCCGCGAGCGGCCACGTGCCGGGCGAGGGCGGCGCCATCCTCGTACTGGAGGCCGAGGCGGCGGCCCGCGAGCGCGGCGCCCGCACGTACGGCGCGTTCGCCGGGTACGCGGCCACCTTCGACCCTCCGCCGGGCAGCGGCGGCGAGCCAGGACTGCGCAGGGCGATCGAGCTGGCGCTCGCGGACGCCGGTACGGCACCGCAAGCGGTCGACGTGGTCTTCGCCGACGCGGCCGGCGTGCCGTCGCTGGACCGCGCGGAGGCGGCGGCGATCCGCGCCGTCTTCGGGGCCCGCGCCGTGCCGGTCACCGCGCCGAAGACCATGACCGGCAGGCTCCAGGCGGGGGCGGGCTCGCTCGACCTGGCCGCGGCGCTGCTCTCGATCAGGGACGGCGTGCTCCCGCCGACCGTCAACGTGCGCCCCGACCCGGGCCACGGCCTCGACCTGGTGACGTCCGCACGCGAGCACCCGGTCCGCACGGCACTCGTACTCGCCCGCGGCCAGGGCGGGTTCAACGCGGCGACCGTCGTCACGGCGGCCGGCTCCTGACCCGCACGGCACACGACACACCGCACCAAAGCACCACCCACACACACCGCACCACCGACGAGAGACGGAGACACACCATGACGCTCGCAGAACTCACCGCCCTGCTGCGCGAATGTGCGGGAGAGGACGAGGGGGTCGACCTGGACGGCGACACGCTGGACACCCCGCTCGCCGAGCTGAAGTACGACTCGCTCGCGGTGCTCCAGACCGCCGGCCGCATCGAGTGCGACTACGGCATACGGCTGTCCGACGACGCGGTCGCCGAGGCGCACACCCCGAGGCTCCTGCTGGACTTCATCAACGAGAGCCTCGCCGAGTCCCGCGCGCAGGCCGCCGCCTGACGCGCCCGCGGCCCCGAAGGCCTCCCACCGGCGAGTGCCGGTCCCCGCCCGTGCGGGGGCCGGCACTCGCCTTCGTCCGTCCGCACGCGGTCAGCGGCAACGGGCACGCGCACGCGCACAGCACGGCAGGCCCGTACGCCGGGGAGCGCTACGGGCCTGCCGTGGGACGCGGGGGCCGGGCGTGCCGGCCGGGGTGGGGCGCGTCAGACCAGGTCGTCGCGGGTGACGTGGCGGTCCCGCACGAGCCAGCCGCCCTCGTGGCGCACCAGCACGTCCTCGCACAGCGTGCTCGCCCTGATGGCCGCCTGCCCGCCGCGCGGCGTCTCGACGACCAGGGCGTAGCAGCGTGCGCTGACGCGGTCGCCGTGGTCCTCCACGGACAGCATGCCGAGCCAGTGGCGGCGCTGCACGCCCTTGGCCGCGTACTCGTCGGTGGCCTTGCGTGCCGACGCGGCGATGACGGCGCGGCCCACGGCGGGCTGCGGGTGCGCGTTGGCCGCGAAGACGCCGTCGCGGGTGAAGGTGTCGGCCCACAGCTCGGCCTTCCCGCTGTCGAGCAGGTGCATCTGGCGCGCGTAGAACTGCTGGACCTGCTGGTACAGGTCGGTCGTCGTGGCGACCGGGTACTCCGTGACGGTCATGGAGATCTCCTCCGTGTGGTTCCTGCGGATCGTTCCTGCGGACGTGGCACCCGAGGGTCGCCGCGGCCCCTCGCGTGCCGGCTGACGGCCGCTGGAGCAGGCGCCGCGCCCCGCCGTGTCCACCGCCTCTCGACGGCCGTTCGAGCCCCGTTCGCCAGCTTGGGAGCGTCGACGGCCGACCGGCCGGCCAGCGAGAGGAGCGCACAGCCATGGGGAACGAGGGACGGGTCGCCCTGGTCACCGGGGGTACCAGCGGTATCGGGCTCGCGATCGCGACCGATCTGGCGCGCAGCGGCCACCGCGTGGTCGTCTGCGCCCGCAGCGCCGACACCACGGAGCTCACCGTCAAGGAGCTGCGGGCGCAGGGCCTCGACGTGCACGGCGAGGTCGCCGACGTGCGGCGCGCCGAGGACGTCAGGCGCCTGGTCGCGGCGACCGTCGAGCGGTACGGCCGCATCGACGTGCTCGTGAACAACGCGGGCCGCAGCGGCGGCGGCGTCACCGCGGAGATCGAGGACGACCTCTGGTACGACGTGATCGCGACCAACCTGCACAGCGTCTTCCTGATGACGCGTGAGGTGCTGAACGCCGGCGGCCTGCAGGAGCGCGGCTGGGGCCGGATCATCAACATCGCGTCCACGGGCGGCAAGCAGGGCGTCGTGCTCGGCGCCCCCTACTCCGCGTCCAAGCACGGCGTCATCGGCTTCACGAAGGCCCTCGGCCTCGAACTCGCGAAGAGCGGCGTCACCGTCAACGCGGTGTGCCCCGGGTACGTGGAGACGCCGATGGCGCAGCGCGTCAGGCAGGGCTACGCGGCGGCCTACGACACCACCGAGGACGCCATCCTGGAGCGCTTCTCGACGAAGATCCCGCTCGGCCGGTACTCCACGCCCGAGGAGGTCGCCGGCCTCGTCGGCTACCTGGCGACCGACACGGCCGCCTCCATCACGGCCCAGGCGCTCAACGTCTGCGGCGGCCTCGGCAACTACTGAGCCGCACAAGCCGCACGCGCCGCACAAGCCGCACGCGCCGCACCAGCCGCACGCGCCCTCCCCGCGACGACACGAAGGAAAGGTCCCGCATGTCCACCGCATCCGCAGTCCCCCCGGCCACCGAGGCCCCCGAGGACCGCCCGGGCCCCGCGCCCGCCGTCCGCACCACCGTGCACTCCACGGACGTGGCCGCCCCCGCGGCCGCCGTCTACGCGGTCGTCGCCGACGTCACCACCTGGCCGCAGTACTTCACGCCCAACGTCCACGTCGAGCACCTGGAGCGCGGCGAGCGCTCCGAGCGGCTGCGCATCTGGGCCACCGCGAACGGCGAGGTGAAGACGTGGGTGTCGCGCCGCGAGCTCGACCCCGAGGCGCTGCGTGTCACCTTCCGCCAGGAGGTGTCCACGCCGCCGGTCGCGGCGATGGGCGGCACCTGGGCCGTCACCGCGACCGGCCCCGGCACCAGCAGGCTCGACCTGCACCACGACTTCTCCGCCGTGGACGACGCGCCGGAGAACGTCGCCTGGATCACCAGCGCCCTCGACCGCAACAGCGCGGCCGAACTGGCGGGCATCAAGGAGGTCGCCGAGCAGGCTGACCTGATGGCCGAGCTGGTCTTCGGCTTCGAGGACACGGTCCACGTCGAGGGCGAGGGCACGGGCCCCGACGTCTTCGACTTCCTCAACCGGTCCGACCTGTGGCCCGAGCGGCTGCCGCACGTCGCGCGGCTCGACCTGCGCGAGGAGGTGCCGGGGCTCCAGGTGATGGCGATGGACACCACCACGGCCGACGGCTCCACGCACACCACCGAGTCGGTGCGGGTGGTCTTCGGCCGGGACCGCATCGTCTACAAGCAGACCACCGTGCCGGCGCTGATGTCCGCGCACACCGGGTGCTGGACCGTCACGCCCGTGCCCGGCGGCGTCGACGTCACCTCGCGCCACACCGTCACCGTACGGACGGACACCATCGAGCGGATACTCGGCGCGGGCACCGGGGTCGCCGAGGCGCGCGAGTTCATCCACCGGGCGCTGTCCACCAACAGCTCCACGACGCTCAGGTACGCCAAGGAGTTCGCCGAGGCGCGCCGTGGCTGAGACGACGACGGCTGCCGTGCTCGACGTGCCGGTGGTGCCCGAGCGCCTCGACGGGCTGCTCGCGGAGAGCGCCGCCGCGCACCCCGCCCGTACGGCGCTGGTCGGCGGCGGCCGGGAGATGGACTTCGCGGAGCTCGACCGCCGGGTCACCGCGGCGGCCGACGCGATACGCGCCCTGGTCGCCGGGGAGGAAGGACCACCGCGTGCCGCGACGGTGGCGGTCGCCTCCGTGCTCCACCCGGACTTCGCCGTGGCCTACTACGCGACGGTGCGCGCCGGGCAGGTCGTCGCGGTCGTCAACCCGCTGCTGCGGGAGGACGACCTGCGCCACGTGCTCGAACTGAGCGGGGCGCGCGCCGCGTTCGTCGACGCCACGGTGTACGGCAGGCTCGCCGCGGTGCGCGACCGGCTGCCGCTGCTGCGCGACGTCGTGCTGATCGGCGAGGGCGCGGAGGAAGCGGCGGACGCCGCGTCGGTGCCCACGCTGGACGCGCTCGTCACAGGGCCGAGCGGCACAAAGCCCTGGACGCCGCCCGGCGCGGAGGACGTCGCGTGCGTGCAGTTCACCAGCGGCACCACCGGCCGCCCCAAGGCGGTCGCGCTCACCCACCGCAACCTCGCCGTCAACGCGGCCCAGATCGCCGACGCGCACCTCCTCGATGCGGATTCGGTGACCGTCAACCACCTGCCGACGTTCCACCCCATGCACCTCAACTCGGCCGTACGCGCCGCGGCGACGCAGGTCCTGTGCACGGGCCCCGACCCGGTCGACGCGGTCACCGCGGCCAACGACCATGGCGCCACCCACCTCTACAGCCTGCCGGTGCGCCTCATGCGGCTGGCCGCCGACCCGGCGCTCGCGGGCCTGGCCCTGCGCACGGTCGAGCGGATCGCGTCCGGCGGCTCCGCACTGCCCCCGATGGCGGCCGGTCGCCTCACCGCACGGTTCGGCGTGCCCGTCTTCCAGGGCTACGGCCTCGCGGAGACATCGCCCCTCACCCACAGCGACGACCCCGACCACCCGGTGCACGGCTCGGTCGGCAGGCCCGTCGCGGGCACCGAGTGCCGCGTCGTCGGCATCGAGAGCCGCGAGCCGCTGCCCGCGGGGGAGAAGGGCGAGGTCCAGCTGCGCGGCCCGCAGGTGATGAAGGGATACCTCGGCCGCCCCGAAGGCGCCGGGCTCGACGCCGACGGCTGGCTGACCACGGGAGACGTGGGCCGCGTCGACGACGACGGGCGCCTGTTCCTGGTGGACCGGCTGAAGGACGTCTTCAAGTGCGACAACTTCCTCGTCGCGCCCTCCGAGGTGGAGCAGCTGTTCGCCCGTCACCCCCTCGTGCGCGAGTGCGTCGTCGTCGACCTGCCGGACGACTTCAGCGGCGCCGTGGCCGGCGCCCTGGTGGCGCTGCACCGCGGTGCCGTCGCCCCAGGCGCCGACCCGGCCGCCCTCCTCGCGTCCGTCGTCGCGTCCGTCAACCCGCTGATGCCGTACTACCGGCGGGTGCGGCACGCGAAGGCCGTCGCCGCCGTCCCGCGCTCGGGCAACGGCAAGGTCCAGCGGCGCGTACTGCGCGAGGAGCTGATCCAGCACCGCGCCGAGGCCGCGACACCGCCCGCCGCACCCCAAGCAGATCACCGACCCACCGACGAGAGGCCCGACATGCCCGCACCGCTGTTCACCGTCGTCAACACCTTCACCCTCAAGGACCCGTCCGGCGGGCCCGAGTTCGAGCGCCGCTTCCTGCGCCACGTCGAGTGGATGCGCGGACGCGACGGCTTCGACTCACACCAGGCCGTGCGCTCGTCCGGCCGGCCCGACGTGTACGTCAACGTCGGCTGGTGGCGGGCGGCAGAGGACTTCCAGCAGGTCATGGCGAGCGACGTCTTCCAGGCGCACGCCGCCGAGTTCCACGAGATCGTCGACGTGAGCGCCGACCCGTCCATGGGCGTGCTGCGGGTCGACGGCAGGCCCGTGGAGCACGCGGACGAGGACGGCCTGCGTGACGTGGTCGTCGAGGAGTTCACCGTCACCGGCGACGGCGCCGCGTTCGAGGCCGCGTTCCACGCGTACGCGCAGAAGGCCGCGGCCGGGGACGGCCTCGTCCACATCGACCTGGCGCGCTCCCTGTTCCAGCGTGAGGGCGGCTACACCGCCGTCACCGTCTGGCACACCGCTCGGCAGCGCGCCGCCGCGCAGGCGGGCCCCGAGTACGCGGCGGTGCTCGCCGAGGCGGACGTACGGGTCGTCGAGGCCACGCCCGTCACCGGCGTGCGCACGGCGCACGCCGCCAAGGCCTGACCCATGGCGACGGAACGGTTCGACACGGACGTGTGCGTCGTCGGGGCGGGCCCCGCGGGTCTTGTGCTCGCGCTGCTGCTGCTGAAGTCCGGCGTCCGGGTGACCGTCGTGGAACGCGACCGTGCCCACCGGCGCGAGTTCCGCGGCGAGATCCTGCAACCCGGCGCGATGGCGCTGCTCGACCGGCTCGGGGTGCTCGCGGGCGCACGCGCCAGGGGCGCGCACGAGCACGCGCGGTTCCGGCTGGTCGAGAACGAGCGGGTGCTGCTCGACATCGACTACCGGGCGCTGCCCGCGCCGCACAACCACCTGCTGTCCGTCCCGCAGGCGCACGTCCTGGACGAACTGCTGCTGCACTGCCAGAAGTTCGAGGAGTTCCGCCACCTCGACGGCCGGCGGGCCGGCGGGCTGCTGCGCGACGGCGACCGCGTCGCCGGGATCGCCGCGGACGGGCCATCGGGGCCCTGCGAGGTCACGGCACGGGTGGTCGTCGGCGCCGACGGCAGGTTCTCCAAGGTGCGCAGGCTCGCGGGCATCGAGGCGGGCCGCACCGAGGCGTTCGACCTCGACGTGCTGTGGTTCAAGGTGCCGGCGCCCCGCGGCGGCGCCGCGCCGGGCGCCGTGCGCGACGTGCGGGTCTTCCGCGCGGGGGACAGCCCGGTGCTCGCCTACGAGTCGTGGCCCGACCGGGTGCAGATCGGCTGGACGCTGCCGCACGGCGGCTACCGCGACGTCGCCGCCGAGGGCATCGGCCCGGTGCGGGAGCGGCTTGCGCGCGCCGTGCCGCCGCACGCCGACGCGATCATGGAGCACGTCACGTCGCTGCGCGACCTGACCCTGCTCGACGTGTTCTCGGGCCGGGCGCACCGGTGGGCGGACGACGGCCTCGTGCTGATCGGGGACGCCGCGCACACGCACAGCCCGATCGGCGCGCAGGGCATCAACCTGGCCGTCCAGGACGCGGTGGTGCTGCACCCGCTGCTGGTCGAGTCCCTCGCCACGGGGGACGCGAGCGCCGCGTCCCTCGGCCGTTTCGAGCGGCTGCGGGCGCCCGACATCGCCGCCGTGATGCGCACGCAGACGCTGCAGAGCAAGGCGATGCTCTCCACCGGCGCGCTCGCCACCCGCGTCAGGCCCGCGCTCGCCGGCGTGCTGCGGCACACGCCGCTGTACCCCAAGGTGCTGCGCCGCATCGCCTACGGCAATCCGGCCATCCGGATCGCCGAGGAGTGCTTCGTGTGATGCCCGAGGGGTTCTCGACCGCCCCCGGCCATGGTCCCCCCGTCAGCACAGAACCAGCCACAGAGAACCAGCCACGCGCCACACCACGGTGAGAAGAGGACCGATGAAGGCTCTGGTGTTGTCCGGCGGGACCGGATCCCGCCTGCGACCGTTCAGCTACTCCATGCCGAAACAGCTCATCCCCATCGCCAACAAGCCCGTTCTCCAGTACGTGCTTGAGGACATCAGGGACCTCGGCGTCACCGAGATAGGCGTCATCGTCGGCGAGCGCGAGCCCGAGATCGCGGCCGTGCTCGGCGACGGCTCCGCGCTCGGCGTCCACGTCACCTACCTGCGCCAGGACCTGCCGCGCGGCCTCGCCCACTGCGTGGCGCTGGCCCGTGACTTCCTCGGCGACGACGACTTCGTCATGTACCTCGGCGACAACATGCTCCCGCAGGGGGTGCGCGAGGCGGCCGACGAGTTCCGGCTGCTGCGGCCCGCCGCGCAGGTCGTGGTGCAGAAGGTGGCCGATCCGCGCGCGTTCGGCATCGCCGAGGTGGGCCCCGACGGCCGGGTCGCACGGCTCGTCGAGAAGCCCGTCGAGCCGGCCGGCGACCTGGCCCTGATCGGCGTGTACTTCTTCACGTCGGCCGTGCACCTGGCCGTCGACTCGATCAGGCCGAGCGCGCGCGGCGAGCTGGAGATCACCGACGCCATCCAGTGGCTGGTGACGGCGGGCGCCGAGGTCAGGGCGCACGAGTACGGCGGCTACTGGAAGGACACCGGGCGCGTCGAGGACGTGCTCGAGTGCAACAGCGAGCTCCTCGACAAGATCACCCACCGGGTCGAGGGCGACGTCGACGCCCACAGCGTGCTCATCGGCGACGTCGTCGTGGAGAGCGGCGCGCGGGTCGTGCGCTCCTTCGTGCAGGGCCCGGTCATCATCGGCGCGGGCAGCCTCGTCGAGGACAGCCACATCGGCCCGCACACGTCCGTCGGCCGCGACTGCGAGCTGCGCGGCACGCACGTCGACCACTCCATCGCGATGGACGGCGCGAGCGTGTCGGGGCTGCACGGCGTGCACGGGTCGCTGATCGGCCGGTCCGCCGCCGTCAGCAGCGCCGACCGCGGCAACCCGCACCACCGCCTCGTCGTCGGCGACCACACCCGGGTGGAGGTGGCGGCATGAGGGTCCTGGTCACCGGGGCAGCCGGGTTCATCGGCTCCCACTACGTGCGCACGCTGCTCGACGGAGGCTACCCGGGCCACGAGGACGACCACGTCACCGTCGTCGACAAGCTCACGTACGCGGGCAACAGGGCCAACCTGCCGGACGCGCACCCCCGGCTCACGTTCGTGCGCGGCGATATCTGCGACCTGCCGACGCTGCTCGAGGTCATGCCGGGCCACGACGCGGTCGTGCACTTCGCCGCCGAGTCGCACGTCGACCGCTCGCTCGTCTCGGCCGCCGAGTTCGTCGCCACCAACGTCGGCGGCACCCAGAACGTGCTGGAGGCCGCCCTGCGCGCGGACGTCGGGCGCGTCGTCCACGTGTCCACCGACGAGGTGTACGGCTCCATCGACGAGGGCTCCTGGACGGAGGAGTGGCCGCTGCTGCCCAACTCCCCCTACGCCGCGTCGAAAGCCTCCTCCGACCTGGTGGCGCGCGCCTACTGGCGCACCCACGGCCTCGACCTGTCGATCACCCGCTGCACCAACAACTACGGCCCCTACCAGCACCCCGAGAAGCTCATCCCGCGCTTCGTCACCAACCTCCTCGAAGGGCGGCCGCTGCCGCTGTACGGGGACGGCGCGAACATCCGCGAGTGGCTCCACGTGGACGACCACTGCCGGGCGATCCAGCTGGTGCTCGAACGCGGCCGCGCCGGCGAGGTCTACAACGTCGGCGGCGGCGACGAGCACACCAACCGCGAGATCACCGAGCGCGTGCTCGACCTGTGCGGCGCCGACTGGGGCCGGGTGCGCCACGTCGCCGACCGCAAGGGCCACGACCTGCGCTACTCGCTCGACGACGGCAAGATACGCGCCGAGCTCGGCTACGCGCCGCGCGTCCCCTTCGACCGCGGCCTCGCCGAGACGGCCGCCTGGTACCGGGACAACCCCGGCTGGTGGAAGCCCCTCACACAGCCGAAGGAGCGGTCATGAGCGCGCCGGACGGCACGGCCTCCCCCCAGGTGCTCGTCGCGGGAGCCGGGCCCGTCGGCCTGGCCCTCGCGCACGAACTCGCCCGCCACGGCGTGCGCGTACGCGTCGTCGACGCGGCCGCGGGACCCGCCACCACGAGCAGGGCGCTCGCCACCCACGCCAGGAGCCTGGAGACGTACGACCAGATGGGCGTGGCCGGCGAACTGCTCTCCAGGGGGCAGCGCGTGGAGCACTTCACACTGCACCAGAACGGCCGCAGGCTGGTTCGCTTCGACACCGACTACAGCCACCTGCCCACCCGCTACCCCTTCACCCTCATGGTCGACCAGAAGGTGACGGAGGAGGTGCTGCGCACCGCGGCGGCCCGGCACGGCGTGCGCGTCGAATGGGGCGTGCGCCTCGAGGAGTTCAGCGACGACGGCGGGTCGGTCACGGCCCGACTGCGGCACCCCTCCGGCATCGTCGAGGAGGTGAGCGCGGACTGGCTCGTGGGGTGCGACGGCGGCCACAGCACCGTGCGCAAACAGCTCGGCCTGCGGCTCGCCGGGGACAGCTCGGAAACGTGGCTGATCGCCGACGCGGTCGTCGACTGCGACCTGCCACGCGACTCCATCCACTGGCTGCGCACCCCTGAGGGCACCGTGATGATGGTGCCGTTCCCCGACCCCGGCAAGTGGCGGCTGCTCGACACCGCCGACGTGTCGCACGAGAGCGACGAGCAGGTGGCGCGCCGCTTCGCCGCCAAGATCCGCGTCGGCACCGGCAAGGACGTGAGGGTCGAGGACCCGAGCTGGGTGTCGGTCTTCACCATCCAGCAGCGCATGATCCCGGTGATGCGCGCGGGCCGCTGCCTCGTCGCCGGCGACGCGGCGCACGTCCACAGCCCCGCGTCGGGGCAGGGCCTGAACACCGGTGTCCAGGACGCCGTGAACCTCGCGTGGAAGCTCGCGGGGGTGCTGCTGGGCACGGCGGACGAGTCGGTGCTCGACAGCTACAGCGCGGAGCGCGTGCCGGTCGGCGCGAGCCTGCTCAAGTCGACCAGGATGGCCACCGTGCTGGTGCAGCTGCGCAACCGGTACGTGGCCGCGGGCCTGCGGGCGATGTTCACCGTCGTCAAGGCGGTGCGGCCGCTGAAGTCCCGGATCCAGCGCAAGATCATGGGCGGGATGTCGGCGCTCGACCTCAGCTACGCGGGCAGCCCGGCGACGCTCGCGGCGGAAGACGCGGACGGACCCGGATCCACCGGAGCTGGGCCCGCCGTCGGCAGCAGGGTCGTCCGCGTCACGGGCGAGGACTTCGCCCGCTCCTACGGCTGGCAGCGCCTCGTCGACGAGGTACGCACGCCCGGCTGGCTGCTGCTCGCGCTCGAACCCGGCGAGCGGGACGCGCGCGCCCTGGCCACGATCGCGGCCGAGCACGAGGGCTGGGTACGGGTGCGCACCGTACGCGGCGGGGTGCCCGCGGGCCCCGCGGGACCGGGCGTACTGCCCGACCCGGACGGGCGGCTCGCCGCCGGACTCGGCGGCGGCCCGGGCAGCTGGCTGCTCGTCAGGCCGGACGGGTATGTCGCCGCACGCGGCACGTTCGCCGAAGGCCGGCGGCCCGAGGGCGCGCTCGCGGACCTCGGCGTACGGCCGGCCCGGGCCACGGCGGGCAGCAGGGCGCGCCGCGCGGCGTGACCGACACGAGCGAGGAGGGGGATCGACAGCATGGGAAGACTGGCAGGACGCGTCGTGCTCGTCAGCGGCGCCGCCGGGGGACAGGGCACGGTGACCGCGCGGCGCCTGGTCGAGGAGGGCGCACGCGTCGTACTCGGCGACATCAGACCGGAGACGAAGGAACTCGCCGACGAACTCGGCGCGTCCGCGCTCGCCGTCACCCTCGACGTACGGGAACCGGACGCGTGGGAGGCCGCCGTCGCGCGGGCCGTCGAGCGCTGGGGGAAGCTGGACGGGCTGGTCAACAACGCCGGCGTGCTCCACCAGGCGCCCCTTGAGGAGACCACCGTCGAGGACTACCGGCGGGTGGTCGACGTCAACCAGCTCGGCGTGTTCCTCGGCATGCGCGCGGTGGTGCCCGCGCTGCGGGAGGCGGGTGGCGGGACCGTCGTCAACATCGCCTCCGTCAACGCGACGCAGGGCGTGCCGCTGCTGGCCGCCTACTGCGCGTCGAAGTACGCGGTGCTCGGCATGACGAAGGTCGCGGCGCTCGAACTCGGCCGCGACTCCATCCGCGTCAACGCGGTGCTGCCCGGCGTCGTCAGCACCGACATGACGGCGTCGATGCCGGAGCGGATCGCCCGGCACCTGCTCGACCAGGTCCCCGCGGGCCGCTTCGGCGCCCCGGAGGAGGTGGCGGCGCTGACCGTCTTCCTGACCTCGGGCGAGTCCTCGTACTGCTCGGGCGGCTCCTTCGTCGTGGACGGCGGCTGGACGGCCGGCTGACCCCGCGCCGCGCCCGTAACACACCACAACACCACTTGATGCACGCAACGGACCACGGAGGTACCGGCATGACGGCAACGCAGAACGACGGCACGGCGCCCATCGCGGTGGTCGCCGCCTTCCAGCTCAAGGGCGACGCGGCGGAGTTCGAGAAGATCCTGCGCGAGCAGGGCGAGTTGATGCTCGCCGGCGACGGCTTCCAGTACGGGGTGCTCGCGCGCGCCACCGGCTCCCCCGCCATCTACGTGAACATCGCCTGGTGGCGCGACTCCATGTCGTACCTCTCCGTCGTCCGCTCCTACGCGTTCGCGTCGCGGGCCATGAGCGGCGTCGGCAGGCTCGCGGACACGCGCCTCGACCGGCTGGTGCCGCTGACCGGCGACGGGTCGCTGCTGCCGCCCGCCGGCTCCGAGGACGCCGTGCTCGGGCTGAGCGAGTACACGCTCGACGAGGGCGCGGACGCCGCCGCGTTCGAGCGCGAGGCCGTCGCCGCGGGCGCACGCGTAGACGATCGGGAACTCGATCTGGTCCTCGTCGGCGTCCAGGTCGAGGAAGAGGTCGTACGTCTCGTCGACGACCTCCTCGATGCGCGCGTCGGGGCGGTCCGTCTTGTT
>NZ_JAGIQL010000098.1 GCF_017813245.1 Streptomyces montanisoli | reverse complement strand
CCCCCCTCCGCCCCCCCCCCCCTTTTTCTTAGCCACAAGTCGGCATACTAGATATGTCGCTGACAGGAATCCAGACCTGTGCTCTACCGATCCGCCCGACAGGGCCGCAGGCCCTGCCCGCCCCGGCGCACTCTGCCCCGCCGCGTCTTGCCGCGGGGCGCGCAGGCAGGTGCGCCGACGGGTCCTGCCAGGTTCCGCGCTGCCTCCGCCGCGAGTCGCGCCGGTCCGACGCGCCGGACCCACCGCATGAGGCAGGCGCTGCTCCAGCGGCGGGGCCGGAAGCGCCGGACCCTGCCGGACCCATGAGGGCGGATGCCGGCGGCCCCGGGCCCCGCCCAGTTGCGTTCCGTTCGCGGCCCGGGACCGAGCCCGTCTGGGTGGCGGCGGGGCAGGGCCCCGCTGTACGCCTCGCCCCGAGCGCGGCGCCTGGGCCCGCGCGCCTTTCAGCCTTCGGGATGCCCGACCAATACGTCGTCCCGACGAGTCTTGGGGATGTGCCTCACACCGGGCCCGGGGGGCGCCGGTTTCCGTCGAGGGCGAGCCCGTCGCACGGTGGAGGCGCCGCGCCGCGCCGGACCGGGCCGACAGACGGGGGCCCGGGGCGCCGGGCGCATGGGCACCGGGCCCCCGTGCGTGCCCAAAGCGCGCCTTCAGGCGCGCTACGCGGCCCTGCCCGCGCGGGACGCGCGGCAGCGGGCGCGCAGGATGCGCACCGCCGCCTCGGCGTCGTCCACCGTCACCGTGAAGTCGCGTCCGTCGAGCATCCGCAGGACCAGTCCCTCGCCCCTGCGCACCACGACCGCGGTGCCCTTCTCCGGTCGCCAGCGGTAGCCCCAGCCGCCCCACTGGTGCGGTGTCACACGGGGCGCGAAGTCCGCGTCGATGACGTGCGCGAGGGGGATGCGGCGGCGCGGCACGCCGATGTGGCCGCACCGCACCTCCAGGCACTCCTCGTCGATCCGCACGCCGACGTGCACGAACGCGAGGGTCCCGAAGAGCATCAGGAGGCCAGCGGCGAAGCAGCCGATCACGGACATCAAGAGCGCGGCCACCCCGGACGTCCAGGAGGAGTCGACGGCGAGCTCGACGCCGAGCGCGATGCACGCGGCGCCCACCGCCGCGAGCAGCCACTGCACGCGGTTGGTCGCCCGGCCCGACCAGCGCTCGGACAGGGTCGTCGCGGCCTGGGCTGCGGGGCCTTGCTGCCGTGAGTGCTCCGTCATGGCATGCAGCGTACCCACGTTCCCGGGAAGTGGGCCCCTTGTGTTCGGCCGGAACGGGACACTGTCCGTGAACCTCGACACGCCGCGCGCAGGGGCCGGTGGCCGCCCAGGTGGCGGCGGCCGCCGCGGGGTGCTCAGACGGGACGGCCGACCGGGGCCAGCAGGCGGCCCTGCGCGTAGGCGAGCGCCTCGGGCGGCAGGTCGGACCACCGGCCGCTCAGCAGCACGACGGGCGGCCCCGCGGGCTCCGCTTCCGGAGCGGGGTCCGCGCCGATGCGGCGCAGCGCCTGGGTCGCGACCGCCGTGGCCGATCCGTGCAGCGTGGCGCCCGGCGCGACGGCGGCGGCGATGCGGTCCGCCACCAGTTCGTAGTGAGTGCAGCCGAGGACCACGGCCCGCACATCCGCCGGGGTGAGCGCGGCCGCGGCGGCCACCGCGCGGTCGATGGCCTCGTCGTCGGCGCCCTGCACGGCGTCCGCGAGCCCGGGGCACGGCACCTCGGTGATCTCGGCGCCCTGGCCGAACTCGGCGATCAGCCGGCGCTGGTATGGGCTGCCCGTGGTGGCGGGGGTGGCCCACACCGCGACGGCACCGCCACCGGCCGTGGCCGGCTTGATCGCGGGGACGGTGCCGACGACCGGCAGGCCTGGCTCGAAGGCCGCGCGCAGCGCGGGCAGGGCGTGCACGGTCGCGGTGTTGCAGGCCACGATGAGGGCGTCGGGCCGGTGCGCCGACGCGGCGTGCGCGATGGCCAGCGCCCGGCCCCTGATGTCCTCGGGCGTGCGCGGCCCCCAGGGCAGCCCTTCGGGGTCGCAGGACAGGACGAGTTCGGCGTCCGGGCGAAGCCGGCGCACCGCGGTGGCCGCCGCGAGCAGGCCGATACCGGAGTCCATCAGCGCGATCTTCACGACGTCACCCTAGTCGACCGTGACCGGCCGCCCGGTGTGGGGCAGACTGCGGCGGGTGAGCGTCGTTGTGTGGATCTCCGTGGTGTCGCTGGCCGTCTGGTGCTGGCTTCTGTTGGGGCAGGGCTTCTTCTGGCGGACGGACCAGCGCCTGCCGTCGGGTGCGCGCGGGTTGCCCGCGCCGGGGCAGTGGCCTTCGGTGGCCGTGGTCGTGCCGGCGAGGGACGAGGCGGAGGTGCTGCCGTCGAGCCTGCCGTCCCTGCTCGCGCAGGAGTACCCGGGCAGGGCCGAGGTCTTCCTCGTCGACGACGGCAGCAGCGACGGCACGGGTGAGCTGGCGCGGGAGCTCTCCGAGCGGGACGGCGGGCTGCCGCTGACGGTCTCTTCCCCGGGCGAGCCCGGGCCGGGCTGGACGGGCAAGCTGTGGGCGGTGCGGCACGGCATCGCGCTGGCGCGCGGCCACAACCCCGACTACCTGCTGCTGACGGACGCGGACATCGCGCACGAGCCGGACAGCCTGCGCACGCTTGTGGAGGCCGCGCGCGGCGGCGGCTACGACATGGTCTCGCAGATGGCGCGCCTCAGGGTGGCGAGCCTGTGGGAGAAGCTCGTCGTTCCGGCGTTCGTGTACTTCTTCTCCCAGCTGTATCCGTTCCGCTGGGTCAACAACCCGTCTCTCCGCACGGCAGCGGCCGCGGGCGGCTGCGTGCTGCTGCGGACGGAGGCGGCGGAGCGCGCGCGGGTCCCGGAGTCGATCCGCCAGGCCGTGATCGACGACGTGTCGCTCGCGCGCGCCGTGCAGGCGTCGGGCGGCAGGATCTGGCTGGGGCTGGCGGAACGGGTGGACAGCGTACGGCCGTACCCGCGCCTGGCCGACCTGTGGAAGATGGTCTCGCGCAGCGCGTACGCCCAACTGCGGCACAACCCGCTGGTGCTGTTCGGCACGGTGGCGGGGCTCGCGCTGATCTACCTGGTACCGCCCGCGATGACGATCGCCGGCCTGGCCGGCGCGGGCGCCTGGGCAGGCTGGGCGGGGGCCGCGGCGTGGGCCGTGATGACGGGCTCGTACCTGCCGATGCTGCGCTACTACCGCGAACCCCTGTGGACGGCGCCGCTGTTGCCGTTCACGGCGCTGCTGTACCTGCTGATGACCGTCGACTCGGCCGTGCAGCACTACCGGGGGCGCGGCGCCGCGTGGAAGGGGCGCACGTACGCGCGCCCGGAGGCCGCCCAGGAGCCGTGACGCGAGGCCGCCCCCGCGCCAGGGCCGCCCCCGGCGCCCGGGGCTACCCCGACGCCGGAGCCGTCCCGACGCCGCGCGCCCCGCGGCTACTTGCGGCCCGGCGTCCAGTCCATTCCCCAGCCGTACGCGCGGTCGACGGTGCGCTGCGGGCTGACGCCGCGGTCCGGCACGAGGAACCGCGCCTCGCGCTGGACGACCAGGTCGGACCCTTCACGGGTGAGCAGCGCGAGCGCGCACACCCGGGAGGGGACCGTGCACTCGCCGAGCGAGAACTCGATCGGCGCGCCGTGCTGCGGCTGGAGGGTGACGCCCGCTTCGAGGTCGGCGAAGCTGCGCGCGCCCTCGTAGATCGTGACGAAGATCAGGATGCGCCGGAACGCGTCGGTGTGGTCGAGGTTGACGGTCATGTTCTCGCCGCTGGCGACGGCGCCCGTGCGGTCGTCCCCGTCGAGGTGGATGTACGGGGGCCGCTGCAGCGATCCGAAGGCGTTGCCGAGCGCCTGCACGACACCCTTGCGGCCGTCGGTGAGCTCGTAGAGGGCGCACAGGTCCAGGTCGAGGGTCGCGGGGCCGGCGAGCGCGCGGCCCAGTTTGGCGCCCCAGCCCTTGGGCTGCTGCTGCTTGTGGCGCATCTGCCAGTTGAGGTTCACGCGCAGGGCTCCCGAGCCGCCGCCCTGCTTGGCGAGCGAGACGGTGGGCGCGTCCTTCGTCAGGGTGACCTTGGACAGCCTGACCGGCCGTGACGGTGACGCGGCGGCTTGCGACGTGGCCGAGGAGGCACCGGGCGCCACCGGCGCGCCGGGCGCCGGAGCGGGCGGTGTGGGGTCGGGCGCAGGGGGGAACGCCGGGGCGGGCGGCGGTACGGGGGACGCCTGCGGTGCGGGGGGCGCGGGCGGCGTCGAGGGTGCGGCGGGCGGGCTCAACGTCCCTGCGGCGGAGGAGGGTTCGTCGACCGTGATCCCGAAGTCCGTTGCCAGGCCCGCGAGTCCGGTGCTGTATCCCTGCCCCACCGCCCGGAACTTCCAGCCGCCCTGGCGCCGGTAGAGCTCGCCGATGACGTACGCGGTCTCGACCGTCGCGCCGTCGCTGTCGTAGCGCGCGATCTCCGCGCCGGACGCGGCGTCGAGGACGCGCACGTAGAGCCCGGGCACCTGCCCGAACGTGCCGCCGCCGTCGGCGGAGGCGGCGATCACGACGCGCTCCACGGCGGGTTCGACGCGCGCGAGGTCCACGCCGAGCGTGTCCGTCACGGCCGGTCCGCCCGTCCGCTTGCCCTCGTGGCGCACGGCGCCGGACGGGTCGGACGGCTGGTTGTAGAAGACGAAGTCGGCGTCCGACCTGACGCGGCCCGACACGAGCAGCAGTGCGGACGCGTCGACGTCCGGCGTACCCGGACGGGGACTCCAGCCCAATTCGATGTGTACGGCAGGAGCGAGCACCTGCACATTGGCGCCTTTAAGCATGGACATGATCTCTCCCAGCGCGCCGCGTCCCTACCGGACTTTCCATGATTCCAACGTAATCTCACCGGCGCGTGCGCGCCGGATGCGACTCGTCGGTAACCCGTACCCCACTTGCCTTTACATGATTCAAACCCGTCACGGCGACCGATTTTGACAAGTTCGCTCGCATTGGGGATCCGGGGTCACGCAGAACTGCCTAAAGAACCGTCTAACCGGACTCCCCAATAGGCACATGGTGGGCTTAATCTCTGTCCCATGACCTCCCCCCGCTCCTACGGCGGCGGTTACTACGCCGCGCCGTCCTTCCCGGACACCCCGATCTACGACTCGCTCGTCGCGGAGCGGGGCACGCCTCAGATCGCTCCGATCCGAGTGCCCGCCGCGTACGACACGGGCTCCAGTTACCTGCCCGCCCTGCCGTCGTCGCTGCCCGCGCTGCCGGCGGCGCCCTCGCAGCCGATGCAGCAGCCCTACGGCTACCCGCAGCAGATGCAGCAGCCGGTCCCGCTGCAGCAGGCGCCGGCGCCGTACATCCCGCAGCAGGCCCAGCAGCCGCGCGGCGGCTACCCCGGCCAGCAGCCCGGCTACCAGCAGCAGCCGCAGCGCCCGATGGCGCAGCGCCCCGCACCGGCCACGGGCTACGACGCGATGCGCCCCGCAGGACCCATGCGCCCCGCGGCACCGATGCGGCCCGCACCGGCTCCGGGGCCCTACGAGGACCCGTACAACAGGCCCTACCAGGGGCGGGGGTACTGACCCGCGACGACGGGCACGGACCGGACCCCTGGGAGGTCCCCGTACGAACACGGCAGGGCGGCTCCGCCACGGAGCCGCCCTGCCGTGTTCGTACGCCGCCCCGCCGCGCTCTCCCGCCCTTGCCGCTTTCTTTGTGAGCGCTGTGTGAGCCGTGCCACCGCGGGAACCCGAGCCTGCGGCGGCTGCGTTGCTTCCCACGGAAGGGGGTGCGGGACGGTGAGAGTGGTACTGGGTATCTGGCGATGGCGGCACAACCCCCTGCGCCGGACGACCGACCTGGTGGAGGCGTGGGTCGCGGTGCTCGCCGCGCTCCTGCTCGTACTCGGCGCGCCGGCGGCGGGGTGGCTGAGCGGGGCGGTGCTGAACTCGTCGCTGCAGCACACGGTGGCCGTCCAGCAGCACGAGCGGCACGTGTCGCGTGCGGTCATGGTGGCGGACACGGGGCAGCGCGCGGGAACCGGCATCTTCGACCCGGAGTCCGCGGCGGGGCGCAACACCGACGCACGCGTGATCGCGCGGTGGACGACGCCGGGCGGCGCCCACAAGGTCGGCACGGTCACGGCGCCGAGCACCCGTCTCGAGCCCGGCGACACCTTCAGCATCTGGTCGGACACGCACGGCACGCAGGTGCCGCCGCCGATGAACTCCTCGGTCGCGCACTTCCACGCCGTGTTCTCGGGTGTCGTCGCCGCACTGCTCGCCGCGCTGCTCGTGCTGGGTGCCTGGCGGCTGGCCGTGTGGGAGATCGTGCAGCGGCGGTACAAGCGCCTGGACAAGCAGTGGGCCAAGCTGGGGCCCGACTGGGGCCGTACGGGCACCGGGAGTTGACCGGAGCGGCCGAGCGCCCGGCGCGCCGTACGGGCACGGCCCATCGGGCGCCGCCCACTCCCCCGCCGCTCCGCGCCGCCCGGCGGGCTCGTCACGTCAACTCGCGTCCGCCGTGCGCGCTAACGTGGTGCGCGACCCGGTCCTCGTCGCGGCCGGGAGCACCGCAGTCGCACGAGGTGGGGGCAGCACAGCGCCATGGCACAGGGCACGGTCCAGGTGACGCACTCGGGTACATCGCGGTGGCGGCGCCGCACGGGTGAGTACGCCTCTCTCGCCGCAGCCCTGGAGGCCGCGAGCGACGGTGACATCCTCACGGTCGCCCCGGGCACCTACCGGGAGAACCTCGTCGTGGGGCGCGCGGTGACGCTGCGGGGCCCCGAGGGGTCGGCGGGCTCGGTGCGGCTCGCGCCGTACGACGGCGTGCCGCTGACCGTGCGCGCCTCGGCGACCGTGCAGGACATCCACCTGGAGGGGCAGGACTCGGCGGCGCCCGCGCTGCTGGTCGAGGACGGCACGCCCGAACTGCTCGACCTGCGCATCGTGACGCGCTCCGCCGCCGGCATCGAGGTGCGGGGCGCGGCGAGGCCCACCGTGCGGCGCACCACGGTCGACAACCCGGCGGGCGTCGGCCTCGCGGTGCTCGACGGAGCGGGGGGCGTGTTCGAGGAGTGCGAGATCGTCGCGGCGGGGCAGGCGGGCGTGTCGGTGAGCGGCGGCGCCCATCCGCGGCTCGAACGTTTCCGCGTGCACCACGCCTCGGGCGCCGGGATCAGCGTCAGCGGCGAGAACAGCGGCCTCGAGGCCATCGGCTGCGAGGTGTACGAGGTCAAGGGTGCCGGGGTGCAGATCGCCTCGCGCGGTGCCGCGCACCTCACCGACTCCTCGGTCCACCGTACGACGGCGGACGGCGTCACGCTCGACACGGACGCCGTGCTGACGCTGTCCGACTGCGACATCCACGACGTGCCGGAGAACGCGGTGGACCTGCGGTCGCGCTCGGTCCTGACGCTGACCCGCTCCACGGTCCGCAGGTTCGGCCGCAACGGGCTGTCCGTGTGGGACCCGGGCACGCGCGTCGACGCGAACCAGTGCGAGATACACGACTCGACGGGCGACTACCCCGCGGTCTGGGTCAGCGACGGTGCCACCGCGGTGCTGGATTCCTGCCGGGTGCACGATGTGCCGGACGCGCTGTTCGTCCTGGACCGAGGCTCGCGCGTGGACGTCGTGGACAGCGACCTGACCCAGGTGCGCAACACGGCCGTCTCGGTCAGCGACGGCGCGACGGTGCAGCTGGACGACTGCCGCATCAGCCACGCCTCGACCGGCGCCTGGTTCCGCGACCACGGCAGTGGCGGCACGCTCGCCTCGTGCACGGTGGACTCCGTGCAGACGGGCGTGATCGTCACCAGGGGTGCCGACCCGGCGATCGAGCGCTGTGTCATCAGCTCGCCGTCCGAGGCGGGCTTCTACGTGTCCGCGGAGGGCCGCGGCACGTTCCGTGGCTGCCGGGTCACGGGCAGCGGCGGGTACGGCTTCCACATCATGGACGGCTGCCGCACGACGCTGAGCCGCTGCCGCACCGAGCGGTGCGCGCGCGGCGGCTACGAGTTCACGGACGAGGGGCCCGTCGTGGAGGACTGCACGTCCGACGAGAGCGGCACGGTGTCGGCGGGACCCGAGCCGAGGAGGGTGGCGGCGCCCGAGCAGGTCCCCTCACTGCTCGGCGCGGTGCCCGCGCAGGCGACGGCGGCCGCCGTCGCCGCCGGCCCGGCCGGCTCCCCCGCCGCCACGGCTCCGGACGCGCCAGCCAGGCTCTCCGGTGACGTACTGGCCGAGCTGGACGGCCTGGTCGGCCTCGACAGCGTCAAGCGCGAGGTGCGGGCGCTGACCGACATGATCGAGGTGGGCAGGCGGCGCAAGGAGGCGGGGCTCAAGGCGGCGTCCGTGCGCCGCCATCTCGTCTTCACCGGCTCCCCCGGCACCGGCAAGACGACGGTCGCCAGGCTGTACGGCGAGATCCTGGCGTCGCTCGGCGTGCTGGAGCGCGGCCACCTCGTCGAGGTGTCGCGCGTGGACCTCGTCGGCGAGCACATCGGCTCGACGGCGATCCGCACGCAGGAGGCGTTCGACCGGGCGCGCGGCGGGGTGCTGTTCATCGACGAGGCGTACGCGCTGTCGCCGCAGGACTCGGGCCGCGACTTCGGCAAGGAGGCCATCGACACGCTGGTGAAGCTGATGGAGGACCACCGGGAGGCGGTGGTGGTGATCGTGGCCGGGTACACCGCGGAGATGGAGCGGTTCCTCGCCACCAACCCCGGTGTCGCCTCGCGTTTCTCCCGCACCATCACCTTCGGCGACTACAGCCCCGGTGAGCTGCTGCGGATCGTGGAGCAGCAGGCGGACGAGCACGAGTACCGCCTCGGCGACGGCGCGGCCGAGGCGCTGCTCGCGTATTTCACCGCGCTGCCGAAGGGCCCCTCGTTCGGCAACGGGCGCAGCGCGCGCCAGACGTTCGAGTCGATGGTCGAGCGGCACGCGGGGCGTGTCGCCCAGCTGGCCGAGGCCAGCACGGACGACCTGACCCTGCTCTACGCGGACGACCTGCCCGTACTGTCCTGAGGCTGCACGGGGCCACCCCGCGCGTGCCCGGGACCGGCCTGCGCACGCCCGGGGCCGTCCTGGGGCTGCCCGGCCGCGCGCTGCTGCTGTTCCGGCACGCCGGGCGGCAACAGGCCGAACAGGGCGGCGCGTTCCTCGGCGAACGCCGGGTCGGCCTGGTACGAGCCGTGGCCCTCGATGCCTTCGAGCAGCGGGTGCGCCGCGGAGCGCCCGTACGACGCGGGGTCCTTGAGCGGCCCCCTGTCGACGTCGGGCAGGCGCCCCCCGTCGGTCGCGCCGACCGGGCCGCCGATGGAGTCGGTGTCACGCCACAGGTTGCGCCAGCGCCGCAGTTCGCGGTGGAGCTGCGTCAGTTGCGGCTCGCCGAAGTAGGCGGGGAACCACCTGCCGTACAGCCGCTCGAGCGGCGCCCCGTACGTGAGCAGCGCGATGCGCGAGCGGGTGGCGTCGTCGAGCTGCCAGACGGTGGCCGCGGCGAGGACGGTGCCCTGGGAGTGCGCGGAGAGCACCAGCCTCCCGCGGGTGGCGCCCGTCCACGTGCGGATGCGCCACGCCAGGTCGGGCACCGCGCGCTCCGCGTAGCAGGGCGGCGCGAACGGGTGGGCGGCGCGCGGCCAGAAGGTGCCGACGTCCCACAGGATGCCGATGGTCTGCCGGGTGGAGGAGCGCGCGTAGGCGAGCCTGCCGAGGGTGACGAACGCGAGGAAGCCGAAGCCGACGAACCACGAGCCCAATCCCTGCGCCGTCTCGGCGGCGCCCGCGACGAACGCGCCCGCGTGCCGCGCGGCCCGCCCAGGCACCTCGCCCGACGCCCAGGAGAGTGCCACGGCCACCGCGCCGAGCAGCAGGGCGGCCCCGGCGAGCGTCCCGACGAGCCAGGGCGCCTCGTCGGTGAGGCGGACGAGGGCGCGCCGCCTCGCGATCAGCCGGGTCCGCACGGCATCGGCCCGTGGCGCGCCCGCGTCGTCGCCCACGCCGTAGTCGGCCTCGACGCGCGCCCGCCCGGCGCGGGCGGCGCGCGCGGTGCGTACCGCGAGCACGGCGACGGGCACGAGCAGCAGCACCAGCAGGACCGGGATGACGGACGCCTGCCAGCTCAGCAGCGGCGGCGGGGCCGGAGCCGCGGCGCCGGCCATGCCGGGGGTGGCGCCGCCGTCGAGCCAGTCCGCCACGCGCTGGGCGACGCCGCCGGTCATCACGCCTGCGGTGCCGCAGGCGAGCACCGCTACGGCGGGTCCGCCGAGGCCGCGCAGCGCGGTGGCGGGCCTGTGCGTGGTGGCGTGCAGGAGGGCAGCGGCCAGGGCGAGCGCGACGATCAGCGCGGCCTGGGCGAGTGCGATGACGCGGTATCCGGCGTCGCCCGTGAGCATCCCCGAGGACCGCCAGCCCGGCCGTGACCAGCCCGCGTACAGGGCGGTGAGGCACAGCAGCACGAGGCTCGCGCAGGGCAGGCCCGTGGTGAGGCCGCGGTCGACGCGGCGATCGCGGACGGATTCGCTGCGCCCGCTGCGGCACACCACCCAGACGGCCGTCAGCGCGGCCGCCGCGAGCGCCGCCTGCAGCAGCCTTCCCGGCAGCGCGAGCGTCCCTCCGGCGGCGGCGTCGTGGCGTGCGGTGGCGGCCGCGAGCGTGGCGGCGACGGTGAGGAACCCGGCGGCGGTGTGCGCGCCGCGCAGCCGGGCGACGCTCCTTCGGCCGTACCAGAACCCCGGACGTGCCAGCGCCGGGCGCGGCGACGCCGGGTCGTACGGGCCCGCGTGCTCCTCGTCGTCGCCCGGGGGCCGCTGGTTCTCGTACCGGGCCCACGTGCGGGCGGACAGGAACCACAGCAGCGCGACGAGCGCGGCCGGGACGACGGCGGCGAGTGCGAGCCTGCGGCCCGGCTGCGACCACCAGCCGTGGTGGGCGGGCGCGAGGAAGGCGAGCCACGACCGGTGCGCCGCGCAGGCCGCCGATCCGGCGCACTGCCAGGCCGTCAGATCGAGGGCCACCTCGCAGGCGGAGGCGGTGAACAGGACGGTCAACGAGAGGGCGACGAGCCGCACGAGGGCGCCGTACAGCCTGCGCACGCGCGGCAGGCCGTGGGTGTCGGGGCGCATCCAGTGGGCGAGGTTGGCCACCATGAAGGGCAGCAGGAGGAGCCACAGGGCGCGGGACGCTCCGCCCGAGGTGAGCCCCGACCAGCAGTAGGCCTCCTGGACGGGTCCCGGCCCGGCAGCGGCGGGGTCGGCGCGCCGCTCGGCCTCCGTGTCGTCCACCCGGCGGTAGAGGGCCGCCGTGCCGTCGCCGCTGACCCGTACGGTGCGGGCGCTGTCGAGCATCTCCTGCGGGGTGTGCCCGCCGACGCCGTGCACGAGGAGTTCGAGTTCGGCGCCGGGGCGGGGCGCCGGGGGTGACGCGGGGAGCGGCGGCGGGACGGGTTCACGTGCCGGCGGCGGTGGGGTCACGGTGGCGGCTCGCTCTCGGGCGGGGACGAGGTGGGTGCCGTGCGGGGCGGCGGGGCCAAGCATCCCGGATCGACGGGCCGCTTCTTCCCCGTGTCCACGGAAAATCCCCCGGCCGTGTCGAATGCTTTCCCACCACGCGCCGTTCCGCACGAGCCGGCGCGTGCGAGGATGAGCAGGTCCGCGGAGGATCGTCTTACGCGAAGGCACGAAGGGGAAGGACGGGGTGGGTCGGTGGGCGACAGCCGGAACCTCCTCGCCGAGCAGCGGCGCGCGCTGATTCTCGACGAGGTACGCAGGCGCGGGGGCGTCCGCGTCAACGAGCTCACCCGCACGCTCCGGGTGTCGGACATGACCGTCAGGCGGGATCTGGACATCCTCGCCAGGCAGGGAGCCGTCGCGAAGGTCCACGGCGGCGCTGTGCCGGTGGCGGACGCGAGCGCGCACGAGCCGGGGTTCGAGGCCAAGTCGGCGCTCGAACTCAGCGCGAAGGAGGACATCGCGCGGGCCGCGGCCGAGTTCGTCGCGGCAGGCAGCGCGATCGCGCTGTCCGGCGGCACGACGACGTACGCGCTGGCGCAGCGTCTCGTGGACGTGCCTGACCTGACGGTGGTGACGAACTCGGTGCGTGTCGCGGACGTCTTCCACGCGGCGCAGCCCGCGTCCCCGTCCGGCGGGCACCGCCAGGGTGCCGCGACGGTGGTGCTGACGGGCGGCGTGCGCACGCCGTCGGACTCGCTGGTGGGTCCGGTCGCCGACCAGGCGATCCGCTCGCTCCACTTCGACGTGCTCTTCCTCGGGGTGCACGGCATCTCGGTGGAGGCGGGCCTGTCGACGCCCAACCTCGCCGAGGCGGAGACGAACCGGCACTTCGTGCAGGCGGCACGGCAGGTGGTGGTGGTCGCGGACCACACCAAGTGGGGCACGGTGGGGCTCAGTTCGTTCGCGACGCTGGACCAGGTCGACACGCTGGTGACGGACGCCGGCCTGCCGCCCTCGGCCCAGGAGGAGATCGAGGAGCGGCTGGCGGAGCTCGTGGTGGCGGGGGCCGTACGGGAGGGACCCGAGTTCGGATGACGGCCTTCAAGGTGGAGCGCACGCCGGCGCTGGGCGCCGTGGAGGCGTGGCGGCGGCTGACCGACTGGCCGTCGCAGGCGAGCCGCGTCCCGTTGACGCGGATGCACGTGAGGACGCCGGGCCCCACGCGCGTCGGCACGGTGATCGTCGCGAGGACCGGGGTCGGGCCGGTGGGGTTCGACGACCCGATGGAGATCGTGGTGTGGTGCCCGCCCGACGGCGGCGGCGCGGGGCGCTGCCGGCTGGAGAAGCGCGGCCGTACGGTGAAGGGCTGGGCGGAGATCCGGGTGCGCGAGGACGGCGCCGGGGTGACGCGGGTGTCGTGGGTGGAGGACCTGCGCGTCGCGTTCCTGCCGCACCTGTTCGACGGGGTGACCGCGGACGCGGGACGGCTGATGTTCGGCCGGGAGGTCGACCACCTGCTGAGCGCAGGGCGGACCCGGCAGACCTGAGGTTCGCGTTCGTGGCGCACGCCGATCCGCGGGACTTCGCGTGTGCCCGCGTCCGGCGAGCCCGGGCTGGTGCACGGCAGGTCATCGGTGGCCGCCGGGGCGATAGCGCCGTCGCCTCGATCATGTGAACCGCGGGAGAGTGCGGGCCGCGGCACGTGCGACGACGATGGCGGTACGGGGCTCGCACCGGGCGCGGTGGAGGTGACGGCCCGGCTCGCCACCCAGGTGGAGGCTTCAAGCGGCCCCCGCGGTGGAATCCCTCTCGTAGGGCGGCGCCGTGAGCGGCGCGGCCTGCCCCGTCGAGTCGCTGGGGAAGTGAGGACCGTGCTCCGACGTGGACGCCCGGTAGGGCCGGAGTTCGTGGAGTCGGCACCGGTGTGCATGGCCTTCGGCGCCGAGGTGGCGGCGCCTCCCGCCGCCGTGTACCGGGAGCTGGCCGAGTGCGTGGAGGACTGGCCGGACTGGTTCGGCCCCCTGGTCGCGGTGGCGCGGACGCCGGAGGGACGGCAGGTGCGGCTGCGGGGCGGCGGCCAGTTCTGGGAGACGGTGCTCGTCGCGGAGCCCGCCACGCGGTACGCCTACCGCACCGACCGCACCAACGCGCCCGGCATGACCGCGCTCGTCGAGGACTGGCTGCTGGTTCCCGCGGGCGGGGCCACCCGGGTGCGCTGGACGGTCGCGACGGACGGCACGGCCGTGTACCGGGCGGTCGTGCGGGCCGCGCGCCCCGCGATCGGCCGGTCGTTCCGTGACGCGATGCGCGCCTTGGACCGGCGCCTCACCCTGCCGGAGAGCTGACCGGCACGTCGCCGCGCGGATGTGCCGTGTGCCGGCCGGCTCCCCGGCTCCCCGGCTCCCCGGCTCAGGGCCGCGGCCAACCGCCGTGCAGCAGGAAGTGGTCGAGCGCCGCGGTGTACGGGGCGATGTCGAGGCCCTGCTCGGCGAGCCACCCGTCCGAGTAGTACTTGTCGAGGTAGCGGTCGCCCGCGTCGCAGATCAGCGTGACGACGCTGCCGCTCTCGCCCCGCTCCACCATCTCGGCGACGATGCGCAGCGCGCTCCACAGACCGGTGCCGGTGGAGCCGCCGGCCTTGCGCCCGACGATCCGCTCCAGGGTGCGCACGGCCGCGACACTCGCCGCGTCCGGCACCTTCATCATGCGGTCGATCGCGCCCGCGACGAAGCTCGGCTCCATGCGGGGCCGCCCGATGCCCTCGATCCTTGAGCCGCTGCTGCTGGTGGCCGCCGGGTCGTGCCGGGTCCAGCCGTCGAAGAAGCAGGAGTTCTCCGGGTCGGGCACGCAGACGCGGGTGTCGTGGCCCATGTAGTGGGCGTAGCGCGCGATGGTCGCCGAGGTGCCGCCCGTGCCCGCGGTGGCGACGATCCAGGCGGGAACCGGGTAGCGCTCCAGGCGCAGTTGCTCGTAGATCGACTCGGCGATGTTGTTGTTGCCGCGCCAGTCCGTCGCACGTTCGGCGTAGGTGAACTGGTCCATGTAGTGGCCGCCGCCGTCCGACGCGAGCCGCGCGGCCTGCTCGTACAGGGTGCGGGTGTCGTCGACGAAGTGGCAGGTGCCGCCGTGGAACTCGATCAGCCGGCACTTCTCGCGGCTGGTGCCGCGGGGCATGACGGCGATGAACGGCACGCCGATCAGCTTCGCGAAGTACGCCTCGGAGACGGCGGTGGAGCCGCTGGACGCCTCGACGACCGGCCTGCCGGGCCTGATCCACCCGTTGCACAGCCCGTAGAGGAAGAGCGAGCGTGCGAGCCGGTGCTTGAGGCTGCCGGTGGGGTGCGTCGACTCGTCCTTGAGGTACAGGTCGACGCCCCACCGGTCGGGCAGCGGGAAGCGCAGCAGGTGCGTGTCGGCCGAGCGGTTGGCGTCCGCGCGCACCAGGCGCACGGCCTCCTTGAGCCAGGCGCGGTACGCGGCGTCGCTGCGGTCCACGTCCATGGTGGAGGCGACCTCGGCGCGCGGGGCGAGGGGCTCGGTGACGGGTGCCGCGGTGACGGGTGCCGCGGGGGCGTGCGCGGGGGTGGGACGGTGCTCGGCCATGGGCCAAGTCAACCGCAGGGCCCCGCAAAACGCTCACTTTGGGTAGCCATAAGGCGGCGCCCGGGCCTGGCCGCGTCGCGCGCGAGTTGCGGCACCGGCACCGCGGGTCCAGTCTGGTCTCACTTCACTCAGGGTGAAACGGCGGTGACGCTGCGATCCAGCCCCGCCGGGTAGCAACGGCGGCCGGGTCGCGAGCCGGCAGCCGGATGGCGAACCTCGCTTCTTCCGAACTCAATTCGGGGAGTCGCAGCCGTGATCAGCCAGCAAAGCAGGCACTGCACGGTGGAGCTCCATGCCCTGCCGTCGCGGATCGGACAGGTCCGCAGAATCATCTCGGCGCAGTTGCGCTACTGGCGCCTTGACCCGTTGATCGACCATGCGGCACTCGGAGTGACCGAGTTGCTGACCAACGTCCACCGGCACGCGCAGCCGGACAAGCGGTGCACGGTGGACGTGGCGCTGCTGCTCGACAGCCTCACGGTGTCCGTGAGTGACCACGATCCCCGCGTACCGAACCTCACGGACGCGGACACCTACGACACGGGGGGCCGCGGTCTCGCACTGATCGCGGCGGTCAGCCAGAGCTGGGGCGTGCGCCCGAGCGCGAGCGGCAAGAGTGTGTGGTTCACCCTGCCGGCGCCGCCGGGGTCCGTGGCGGCGAGACCTGCGCACTGCCCCGTGTACGGGGCGGCCACCGACGGGCCGTTCGACGGGGCGGATCTCGAAGCGGTGATCCTGGAGTACGGGCACGCGACGGCCAGGACGGTGGTCATGGGCTGAGCCGTCCGGGCGCCGCTGGGCGGGCCGGGCAGGGCGTCGGTCGCCCTGCCCGGCCTTTCGGCCTCGCCGCCCGGGTTCGCGGACGCCCAGCCCGCGATCGCGGCAGTCCCACGCCGGTTCACGGCCGGCCCGCCCGGGCTCGCGACCGTCCAGCCCGGGCTCGCGGCCCTCCCACGCGGGATCACAACCCTCCCGCGCCGGTTCGCGGCCGACCCACGCGGTGTCGCGGACGTCCCAAGCCGGTTCGCGACCGGCCCGCCCGGGATCGCCACCGGCCAGCCCGGGATCGCGACCGGCCCGCCCGGGCTCGCGGCCGTCCCACGCCGGATCACGGCCTGCCCACGCGGGATCGCGCCGGTTCACGGCCGACCACGCGGGGTCAGGGCCGTGCAGCGCCGGTTCACAGACGGCCCGCCCGGGATCGCGACCGGCCAGCCCGGGCTCGCGGCCGTCCCGCCCGAGGTCACGGCCGGCCCGCGCCGGTTCGCGGCCGTCCCGCCCGGGATCGCGGACGTCCAGCGCCGGTTCGGCACGCGTCGGGCCGTGCCGCTTGGAGGCGGGCCGCTTCGGGGCGTGTCAGAGCACGCCGCCGGTCTTGCCTCCCGGCCTGCCGAACTGTTCGTCCAGGACGGACAGCCTGCGCCAGTACTCGTCCTCGTCGATCTCCCCCGAGGCGAACCTGCGGCCGATGATCGCGATCGGGGACTGCGGGTCGTCGCCGCGCCCGTGCTGCCAGGGGCCGCCGTGGCCGAGGGCGCGTCCGCCGAAGCGTCCCGTTTTCCGTACGAGGGTGACCACCGTGGCGATGACCGCGGCCCAGACGAGGGGCACGAACAGGATCCACGGGCCGGGTCCGCCGCCGTGGAATGCCAGCGTGTTCATGGGGCTCAACTCCAAACGTCTCCGCGTGTCCGCGGGATGCGCCGCGACGTGTCCGCGGTGTTTCCTGACGCTTCCGAGCCTCCCGCCCGCGTGCGTCCGCGTCGTCGTACGGCCGGCGGCACCTGGCGTACCGCGCGGGAAGTACGACGGCCGGCCGGGCGCTGGCCCTGCGGCGTACGGCGCCTCCGCGCCCGTGCCCTGCGGACGAAGCCCGCGCGCCGGGCGGAGAGCCCAGGCTGTTCACCCTGCTGGCGGCCACTGGCCGGCGATCACGTTGGGTGATCGCCGTGTCAGCCGGTCAGCGCGGCCAGCGCGCCCAGCGGGTCGTCGAGTACCGGCTGCCAGGCCACCTCGCCCGCTCCGACCAGGCTGTTGTGGTCGAGCGTGCAGCCCAGCACGGGGACGGCGCTGCTGCGACCCCACAGGCTGCGGTCCGCGACGACCGCGCGCAGCCGGTCCGGGTCGGCCTCCAGCAGCTCGCGGTGCAGGCCGCCGAGGATGATGCGGTCGGGGCTGAGGATGTTCACCAGGCCCGCGAGGCCCAGGCCGAGCCGGTCGATCAGCCGGTGCGTCGCGGACCGCACGGCGGACTCGGCACGTCCGGTACGCACCAGCGAGGCGGCCTGCTGGAGCAGGCTGGTCTCGGGGCCGGGCTCGCGGCCCGCTTCGGTGAGGAAGGCGAGCGGGTCGGTCTCCACGTCGAGGCAGCCCCTGCCGCCGCAGTAGCAGGGCCTGCCCTCGGGGTTGACCGCGAGGTGTCCCACTTCGAGCGCGAGCCCCGAACTTCCGGTGTGCAGGCGGCCGCCCAGTACCAGCGCGCCGCCGACCCCTCGGTGGCCCGTGGCCACGCACAGCAGGTTGTCCGCGCCGCGGCCCGCACCGTGGCGGTGCTCGGCGAGCGCGGCGAGGTTCACGTCGTTGCCGGTGAAGACGGGTCCGCCGATGCCGATGGCCCGCACCCGCTCCGTGAAGATCTGCTGGACCGGGGCGCCCGAGGGCCAGGCGATGTGCACGGGGTTGAACGCGGTCCCCTCCGGCTCGGCCACCGCCGACGGCACGGCGAGCCCCGCGCCCACGCACCGCCTGCCCTCCTCCCGCAGCAGCGCCTCGCCCGCCGCGACGCACGCGCCGAGCACCTGTGCGGGATCGGCCTCCACGACCGAGCGGCCGGCGGCGGTGGCGACGATCCTGCCGCCCAGCCCGACGAGCGCGACCCGGAACCCGTCCGCGTGCACCTGCGCGGCCAGCGCGACGGGCCCCGCCTCGTCCACGGCGAGCCGGTGCGAAGGCCGCCCCTGGGAACCGGCGCCCGCGCCGGGCCGCGAGTCGACCCTGATCAGCCCGAGCGCCTCCAACTCCGCGGCGACGGCGCCCGCGGTGGCGCGGGTGACGCCGAGCTCGGACGTGAGCACGGCGCGCGTCGGCGCGCGGCCCGTGTGCACGAGTTCGAGCGCGGGGCCGAGCGCGCTCCTGCCGCGCTCCAGACGCGTACGGGTCGGGATCGCCTTGCCGTTCATGGGCCCGAGTCTCCCATGATCCGCATCGCCGCCTTCTCCCTTGTCGTCCTGCGCACCTGTCCCTATGCTGCTTTTGTGCCGCACTTGAACAAACCCGTGAGGGGCTCATCGTACGACGGCCGGACAGGCGGTCCGCCGGACTCCGACGCGGCTGCGGCCGAACGCCGGCACCTGTCACGGCTGCGCGTGGTCGTGACGCTGTTCTTCGGCCTCGACGGCTTCGTCTTCGCCGGGTGGGTCGTGCGGATCCCCGCGGTCAAGGCGCAGACCGGCGCCTCGGCGAGCGCACTCGGGCTCGCCCTGCTCGGCGTATCGGCGGGCGCGGTCGTCACCATGACGCTCACGGGCCGGCTCTGCAGGGCCTTCGGCTCGCGCCCGGTGACGGTCGTGTGCGCGGCGCTGATGTCCCTCGCGGTCGCGCTGCCCGCCCTCACCCACTCCACCGTGGCACTCGGGCTCGTGCTCGTGGTCTTCGGCGCGGGGTACGGCGGGCTGAACGTGGCGATGAACGCGGTCGCCGTCGACCTGGTGGCCGCGCTGCGACGGCCCATCATCTCCAGCTTCCACGCGGTCTACAGCCTCGGCGGCATGGCCGGCGCCGCGCTCGGCGGGCTCGTCGCGACGCGCATGAGCGCCATGACGCACCTGGCACTGCTCGCGGCGGTGGGAGTCGCCGCGGCAGGGGCGCTCGCGCCGTTCCTGCTGCGCGGGCCCGAACCCGTACCGCCGCGCGAGAGCGTGCGCCGGGCGGCGCCCGGCACGTCCCCCGGCTCCACCACGGCCCGCACGACGCGCGCGCGAACCGGAAAGGTGGTCGCGCTCTTCGGGGTGATCGCGCTGTGCACGGGCGTACGGGGAGGGGTCGGTGTCCGACTGGAGCGCCCTGCACCTGACGCAGGACCTGGGCGCGGCGCCAGGCGTCGCGGCGCTCGGCTACTCGGCGTTCGCGCTCGCCATGACCGTCGGAAGGGTCTCGGGCACGGCCGTGCAGGAACGCTTCGGCCAGACCGGCGTGCTGGTCGCGGGCGGCCTGATGGCGGCGGGCGGCATGCTGGTCGGCGCTCTCGCGCCGGTCACCTGGCTGGTGTTCGCCGGTTTCGTGGTGATGGGCCTCGGCCTCTCCAACATCTTCCCGGTCGCGATCGGCGGCGCGGGCGCACTCGCCGGCCCCGGCGGCGTGGCCACGGCGTCGACGCTCGGCTACGGGGGCATGCTGGTCGGCCCGCCGGTGATCGGCTTCCTGGCGGACTGGCTGTCGATGCCGATCGCGCTGACAACGGTCAGCGTCCTCGCGGCCCTGGCAGCCGCCCTCGGCTACGCGGCACGCGGCGCGGGCCGGCATCCGCCGGAGGCCTGACGTAGCGCGCGCCGCGCCCTGCATGCGGGTGCAGCCGGGCGGCGCGGGTGACACTGCCCAGGGCCCGCGCTACCCGACGGTGCGGAGGGTGGTGGTGCTTCCTTCCGAGGCCGTCAGGACACGGGCGCTCCATGCGCCGCTCACGCATCGTGCGATTCTCGGACCGCCACACTCATGCGAGGAGAGAGGCTTCACATGCTCGTGACGCTGACCGGAGGAGCAGGAGCAGGCAAGACGACGCTGGCGGCCGCGCTGGTCGCCTCCGCACCCCAGGCGCCCGCACGGGTACTCCACGGCGACGACTACTACTCCAAAATCCCCGAACGTGGGGTGTGGGACGCCGGATGAGACCGGGGTGTCACGGCTGGACGTCGGAGACCCCCGGTCGCTGGACCTCGCGCGCCTCTCCTACGACACCGACGCCGCACTCGCCGACTCACCTGTCGTCATCGTCGACGGCCTCTTCGCCCAGCGCATCACCCCGCAGACAGCGTGTGCACGCTTCGACGTCTTCATCGACCTGCCGGCCGATCTTCGCCTGGCCCGGAAGATCGAGCGCAAATGCCTGCGGGACGGCTTCCCTCTCGACGTCCTCCTACGGAATTATCTCGACCACCGCCGCGCCGCCCACGACCGGTACATCGAGCCCGTCCGCGACGACTGCGACCTGACCGTCGACGGCAGCTCCCCTGCCGACGCCCTCGCTCAGCAGGTCTGGTCAGCGATCGCCACCAGAGAACTCGTCCAGGACTCTTGACCATCGCTCGCAACGATGCGGAACCGCTGTCAGTGCACGCCCTGGCAGGCGGGACCAGCACGCGCTCGCCGGACGCGGGCAGGACGTGGAGTCGACCGCCTCCCATGGGCGGGAATTGCCCGCCCGAGTGGTGCGGGGCCATTAGGGTGCGCCACGTGAACAGTGCTCTTCCCGCCTTGCCGCGTACGTTCCGCCTGCTCGTCACCGGGGGCGGAACCGGCGGGCACACGTATCCCGCACTGACGGCCATCCGCGCGCTCCAGCGGAGGCTGACGGCCGAGGGCGGAGTCCTCGACGTGCTGTGGATCGGCGCGCACGACGGCCTGGAAGCGCGCGTCGCGCCGGCCGAGGGCATCGCCTTCGCCACCGTCGCCACCGGCAAGATCCGCCGCTCCGGCAACCCGCTGAAGATGATCGGCCCGGCGAACGTGAAGGACATGGCGCGGGTGCCGCTCGGTGTTGCCCAGGCCCGGCAGATCGTCGCGGGCTTTCGTCCGGACACCGTCCTCGCGACGGGCGGCTACGTGGCGGTGCCCGCGGGGCTGGCCGCGCGGATGTGCCGCCGTCCGCTGGTGCTGCATGAGCAGACCGTGCGTCTGGGGCTCGCGAACCGCCGGCTGGCGGGGTCGGCGACGCGCATCGCGGTGTCGTCGGAGTCGACACTGCCTCTCCTGCCCGATGGGGTGCGCGAAAGAGCGGTCGTCACCGGCAATCCGGTGCGGCCGGAGGTGCTGTCCGGGCACCCGGACAACGCCGTGGAGGCGCTGGGCCTGTTCGGCTTCGACCGGCAGCTGCCGACCGTGTACGTGACCGACGGCGCTCAGGGAGCCCAGCAGATCAATTCCGCCGTCCGGGACGCCCTGCCATGGTTGCTGGACCACGCCAACGTCGTCCACCAGTGCGGCCCCGGCAACGTGGACGAGTTGCGGGCAGCGGCCGCATCGCTTCCTCCGGCGCAGGCCCGGCGCTACCACCTGGCGGGGTTCGTCGGCCCGGAGCTGCCTGATGTCCTGGCGCTCGCCGACGTCGTGGTCTCGCGCAGCGGCGCGGGGACGCTCGCCGAGTTGACCGCACTCGGCAAGCCGGCCGTCCTCGTCCCGCTGGCCACGTCCGCAGGCAATGAACAGACGCACAACGCGCGCCACTTGGAGGAGGCCGGCGCTGCGGTCGCGCTCGTCGGAGATGTCACGGCGGGCCGGCTGCGTCAGGCGGTCCAGCCGCTGCTGACGGATACGGCCCGGCGTACGGCGATGGCGGCGGCTGCCCGATCGCAGGGCCGGCCGGACGCGGCGGAGCGGCTGGTCGACGTCGTCTTGTCGGCCGGCCGCCGCTCCGGCACCGTCACGCGCGAGTGAACGTCACGGCCGCAGGCCGTGTCTGCCCCGGGAGTGCGATGGCCTCCCGCCCGGCCCTTATTCGGGCCGGACGGGAGGGGCTCACTTGGTGAAGGCCGCCGTTCCGTTGGGCGTGCCCAGGCCCGTCGGGCCGTCGTAGCCCTGGCCCGCGGTGCACAGGTACGACGTGCCGCACGAGCCGTTGGAGCCGCTGGTCACGTCGTTGAGCGCGCCGGTGTGGGCGTACGGGTAGGACGCCGGGGTGTCGGTCGAGCCCGGGGCGCCCGCGAGCGCGTAGACCGCGGCGATGAGCGGGGACGAGGCGCTGGTGCCGCCCACGACCTGCCAGCCGCCGGCCTGGTAGCTGTCGTAGGTGGCCAGGCCCGTGGCCGGGTCGGCGACCGCGGACACGTCCGCGACGGCGCGCTTGGCGCAGCCGCTGTCCTTCTGCCATGACGGCTTGGTGGAGTACTGGGAGCAGCCGGAGCCGGCGCCCTCGCCGCCGGCGCTGGAGCCCCAGACCTTCTCCGACCAGCCGCGCGAACCGCTGCCGCCCTGGCTCAGCGACGTGCCACCGACAGCCGTCACGTAGGGCGAGGCGGCCGGGTACTCGACCCCGTAGCCGCTGTCTCCCGAGCTGACGGTGATGGCGACCCCGGGGTGCTTGAAGTACCGGTCGTCGGCCTGCTGGTCCGACGCGTCCTCACTGCCCCCGTAGCTGTTGGAGACGAACTTGGCGCCCTTCGTCACCGCCTGGTTCACCGCCGTGCCGAGGTCGTCCATGCTCGCGGTCTTGGCCTCGACCAGCATGATGTTGCACTGCGGGCACGCCGCGCTGACCATGTCCAGGTCGAGGGAGATCTCCCCGGCCCAGCCCGCGTCGGGCGCCGGGTAGTTGGTCCCACCGTTCTGGTCGATCTTGGAGAAGCAGCCGTTGGCGGAGGTGCACTCCGGCAGGCCGTACTGCTTGCGGTAGGTGGCCAGGTCCTGCTCCGCGTTGGGGTCGTCGTTGGCGTCGACGATGGCCACGGTCTGGCCCTTGCCGCCGTCCGGAAGGTTGTACGCGGACTTCAGCTCGTCGGGTCCGTAACCCTGGGGGGCGGCGTGCGGGTTCAGGGACTTGTAGGCCTTGAGGTCGGTGCGGACCAGGGCGTTGCACGCCATGTAGCCGGGCTTGGTCTGCTGGGAGCACAAGTGGCGCACGTGGACGGCCGAAGCGGACTTCGCGGCGTCGGCGGTGGCGTTGGCGGTCTCGTTTGCCGTCGCTTGGGTGGGCGCCGGTGCGGCGAAGGCCGGCGTCTGGACGGCCATCAGGCCGCCGCCGGCCAGGGCTGCGGAGAGCAGGGCCGGTGCGCTGCGGCGTATCAGTGTGCTTCTGCGATGGGACGACATGACGTGCCTTCCGTGTGGGGGAAGGCTCCGCGGCGGACGTCGGGACAAAGCCCTGCGCATGGCGAGCGCATGACAATTCACCGTCCGGACGAGCCTCCGGAAGCCGAAGGTGGCGCCGATCACTGGGTGGCGTGGGGGGTGCCACCCTGTCCAGTGGTGGCGCTGAAGTGGAAGCTATTGAGACACCAGGCCAAGAAGCCACCATGTCTCAGCAAAAGGAACGTAAGATCCGCGCCTCGATGCGCGGTCATCTACTGTCTGGAGTCATGAAGTTGGGAGATGAAGCTGTCGGTGACCTCGTCGCCCTCGGGCTGGCCCGCTACGAGGCTCGCGTGTATCTCGCCCTCATCGGGCGTGACTCGTACACGGCCGCGGAGGCCGCCCGCGAGGCCGGGGTGCCGCGGCAGCGGGTCTACGACGTGCTGGACGCCCTGGTCCGGCGCCAGCTGGCCACCGTGCGTCCCGGAAAGGTGACGAACTACTCGGCCGTCCCCCCGGAGCTGGCCCTCGCGCGCCTGATGTCCCACCAGCGAGCGGCGCTGGAACGGCTGGACCGGGCATCGGAAGGCTTGGTCTCCATGCTCCAGCCGGTGTGGACCGAAGGGCGGATGAACACCGATCCCCTGGACTACATCGCGATCCTGCGCGACCCGAACGCCATCGCCCTCCGCTTCGCCGACGTGCAGCAGCACGCGCACCGCGAGCTCCTGACGTTCTGCAAGCCGCCGTTCATCGACCCGTCGGGCAACGCCGACGGCGTCAAGGCCGTGCGCCGGCTGTCCCGCACGGGTGGCGCCGCCAAGGCGATCTATCTCAACGACTCGCTGGCGGACCCCGGTACGGTCGAGCACATCGAACGCTTCGCCGAAGCCGGGGAGCAGGCCCGCTTCGCCGACGAGCTGCCTCTCAAGCTCGTCATCGCGGACTCCGCGCTCGTGCTGTGCGACATGCCGGACCCGGTCGCCGGCAAGGAGTCCACCACCACGTTGTTCATCGAGCACCCGGCTCTGGCCGGCTGCCTGCGGCTGGCGTTCCTGACCACCTGGGAGGCCGCCGCCGAGCGGCCGGGGGCGGACGGTGGCGCGAGGGCCACCACTCAGCCCAGCCAGCCCGGACGCACAAGACCCGTCTCGTAGGCGAGGACGACGAGTTGGGCGCGGTCGCGTGCGCCCAGCTTCACCATCGCGCGGCTGACGTGGGTCTTCGCGGTGAGCGGGCTGACGACCAGGCGGCGCGCGATCTCCTCGTTCGTCAGGCCGATGCCGACGAGGGCCATCACCTCCCGCTCCCGGTCGGTGAGACCGGAGAGCGCCGTGGTGTGCTCCGGCGACTTGGAGCGCGAGGCGAACTCCGCGATGAGCCTGCGGGTCACGCCGGGCGACAGCAGGGCGTCGCCCGCGACGACGGCGCGTACGGCGCGCAGGAGTTCGTCGGGTTCGGTGTGCTTGACGAGGAAGCCGGAGGCACCCGAGCGGATCGCCTCGAAGACGTACTCGTCCAGCTCGAACGTGGTCAGCATGACGACGCGCACACCGTCGAGGCCCGGGTCAGCGGTGATCTCCCGCGTGGCGGCGAGCCCGTCGAGCAGCGGCATCCTGATGTCCATGAGCACGACGTCGGGGCGCAGTTCGCGTACACGGCGCAGTGCCTCGGCGCCGTCCGCGGCCTCGCCCGCCACCTCGATGTCGCCCTGCGCGTCGAGCAGGGCGCGGAAGCCGGCGCGCACGAGCGACTGGTCGTCGGCGAGCAGGACCCTGATCACGGTTGTCTCCTCTGTCTCCTCATGGGTGTGCCGGTCCCTTCACGGGCAGGGTGACGCGGACCCGGAAGCCGCCGTCCTCGCGCGGGCCCGCCTCGACCCGGCCGCCGAGGGCCGCCGCACGCTCCCGCATGCCGGTGAGCCCGTTGCCGCTGCCGCCCGCCTCCTCGCCGGTGGGCGGGCCGGCGTCGTCCACACGCAGTTCCAGAGCGTCCGGGAGGTAGCGGATCAGCACGGAGGCGGTCCGGGAGCCGGAGTGGCGCACGACGTTCGTCAGCGCCTCCTGGACGACGCGGAAGGCCGCGAGGTCCGCGCCGGGTGGCAGCCGGTACGAGGCGCCCTCGGTGCGCGTGTCGACGCGCAGCCCCGCGCCCGCGGCCTGTTCCGCGAGTTCCGGCAGCCGGTCGAGGCCCGGTGCGGGCGTGCGGGGCGCGTCGCCCGGTGTCCTGAGGGTGTCGAGCACCTGCCGCACCTCGCCGAGCGCCTCCTTGCTCGCCGTCTTGATCGTGGCGAGCGCGGTGCGCGCCTGCTCGGGGTCGGAGTCGAGCAGCGCGAGGCCCACGCCGGCCTGGACATTGACGACGGACAGGGAGTGCGCCAGCACGTCGTGCAGCTCCCGCGCGATGCGCAGCCGCTCCTCGTCCCTGCGGCGCGCCTCGGCCGCCGCGCGCTCCCGCCGCTCGCGGGCCCACTGCTCTCGCCGGGTCCGCAGCAGTTCGGAGGCGGCGAGGACGACGAGCGCCCACGCGGCGAGCGCGGTCTCGCCGATCCAGCCGCCCGCGTGGTCGCCGGGCGGCGGCAGCCAGCGGTAGAGCCAGTGCATGACGAGGACGTGCCCGGCCCAGAGCACGGCGGCCGCGCCCCAGGCCGCGCGCCTGTGGCCGGCGACGATCGCGGCGAACACGGCGACGGCGCAGGTGAACAGGACGGGCCCGTAGGGGTATCCGGCGCCGAAGTAGACGAGGACCGCCGCGACCACCACGTACGCGGTGGCTACGGGGTGCCGGTGGCGCGCCAGGAGCGTCGCGCACGCGTAGCCGAGCAGGAGCAGCAGCCCGAACGCGGCGAACATCTTGCCGACGCCCTCGTGGATCCGCCAGCCGACCAGTACGGCCACGATCGCGAGAACCACGACCGTCAGCGCGGTCTGCACGAG
>NZ_JAGIQL010000097.1 GCF_017813245.1 Streptomyces montanisoli | reverse complement strand
CTCGGGCTAGCGGGGCTCGCCCGGGTAGCCGGGCGGGGGCGCCGCGCGGCGGCGGGGCCTGGCGAGGTGGTAGCCGGCGACGCCGGCGAGCGCCGCGCCCACCGCTCCGCCGCCGGTCCACAGCCAGCGGTCGGTCCACCACCCCGACGACCAGCCGCCGTCCGACTCGTCGGACGCCGTCACGACATCCGATGACGTGGGCGAGGGCGAGGACGTCGTGCCGTCGCCGGAGTCCGGCGACGACGCCGCCGCGTTCGGCACGAGCGGCGCGCCGAGCTTCCCGCCGACCTCGAACGCCCCGCCCTTGCCGGGCGCCGACACCGACACGTCCGCCGTCATCGGCAGCCCGAGGTCGCTCCGGCCGGCGTGCGTCGCCGTCAGGCGGATGTAGTAGTCGCCCGGCAGCGGGTCGTTCGACCACGGCTCGGCCCAGGCCCGCACCGTGCGCAGCGTGCACCGCAGCTCCACGGTGTCCTCGCCCGGCGCGAGGACACGCGTCTGCATGCCGTACATGCATGGCTGGCGGCGCCGCAGACCGTCGTAGACGTCGACCTGCCAGGTCGTCGCCGCCTTGCGCACCGACGTGCCGGGAAATGTCACCTTGGCCGTCACCGTGGGCCGCTGCCCGGTATCCACCGGCACCCGCCAGTACAGGTAGTCGCCCGACGAGGCGTCAGCCGTGGCGTGCTGTCCCACCTGGAAGAGCTGCGCCGTGCGGAATGAGGTGCCGGCCTCCGTGGGCCCCTGCCCGCCCTCACCGTCCGTCGCGCTCGGCGACGGTGAGGAGTCGGCCGCGGCCGCCCCCGCCGTGCCCATCAGAACGGCCGCCGCCGCGAAGAGCAGCGCCGCGCCCGTGCGTATCGCCCGCATCAGTTCGACCTCCAGATCGCCACTCGCCACCGCGAGACCCAGCCCCACACGATCCCCGCGGCGAAGCCGACGACGATCAGCGTGCCGAGCAGCCACCAGCCGCGCCCGAGCCCGAACGCCGCGGCGTCCGAGGCGTCGTGGGGCGCGTCGACCAGGTTCACGGCCAGCTCCACCGGCAGGCCCGGCGTCGTCTTCGAGGAGGCGGGCGCCGAGTAGGAGTTGCTGACTTCGAGGCACACCGTCTCGGCGGGCGCGGTGTCGCCATCACTGTTGGTGCCGGTGTCGGGGTGCGGGTAGCGCAGCCCTGCCGAGATGACGTCCGTGCGCCCGCTGCCCTCCTGCTGGCCCCTGACGATCTCGCGGCCGTGTACGGTCACGGCCCGCAGCAGGACGCCGTAGTCCGGGTTGACGGGCCGGTCGTCGGCCACGCTCACGGAGGCGCGCAGCTCCTGGCCGGCCGGCACGTCGACGCGGTACCAGCGGTGCTGGGCGAACTCCTCGCGGTCGCTGTAGAGCCCGGGCTTCAGCTCGGGCGCTGTCGAGCAGTCGCCCGTGCCGTTGGTCGCGACGGGCGTGCTGGTCGCGGACGCGGCCCGGTGCACCAGCTGGCCGACGCGCCCGGACAGTTCGGCCCGGTGCTTGACGGACGTGTAGGTGCCGCCCGTCGCCTCGGCGATGCAGGACAGCTGCGCCTGCGTCTTCGCGTCGGGCACGAGGCCGAGGGTGTCGACGGTGAGGTGGACGCCCTTCGCGGCGATCTCGCGTGCCACGTCGCACGGGTCGGGCGGCGAGCAGGTGTCCTCGCCGTCGCTGATGAGGACGATGCGGCGGCTTCCGTCGCCGCCGGAGAGGTCCTTGGCGGCCGCGAGCAGCGCGGGGCCGATGGGCGTCCAGCCGGTCGGCTCGAGTGTGCCGACGGCGGTCTTCGCCTCTTCGCGGTCGAGCGGACCCACCGGGTAGAGCTGCTTGGTGTCCTTGCAGCCGATCTTGAGGCTCTTGCCCGGGTAGGTGGCGCCGAGCGTCCGTATGCCGAGGTCGACGCCGCTTGGCACGGTGTCGATCACCTGGTCGAACGCCTGCTTGGCGGCCGTCATGCGGGTCTGGCCGTCGATGTCGCGGGTGCTCATGGAGCCGCTGACGTCGAGCACCAGGTCGACCTTCGCGGTCGGTGTGTCCGCCGCGGTGCCCGGTCCGTCGTCCGCCGACGCGGCGCCGGGGGTCAGGAACCCGATGGTGAGGGCGGCCAGCAGCGCGCACGCGGCGCCCGCCGACCGTTTACTTATGATCATCGCCGGATGATAGTGAAACCGCCGACCGGTGACCAAACGGGAGTTGACTGCCCGTCAGGTTTCGGGCCGGTCTCATCGTGCCGCGAGGCGCTGTGTATTCTGCGCCGGACCTTGCCGTCGGGCAGGGAGCGCGGGACACTCACCGGGAGCGCTCCCACGACGGGGGGTGCCCACCTCCGTTCCGCGCCGTGCCCGTGGGGGGTCGCGGCGCGGAACGGCCTGGGTCGCAGCCGAACGCACCGACGGTGGATGCCGGCGGTCAGGCCGCGGACGCGGAACCCACGCGGCGTGGCCCGCCGCCCTCGTGGTGGATCGGGACGCGCGCGCCCGCGAGCGGCGCACCGCTGCCGCCGTGCCGTACGGCGACGATCTCGGCCGCGATCGACAGCGCGGTCTCCTCGGGCGTGCGGGCGCCGAGGTCGAGCCCGATCGGCGAGCGCAGCCTGGAGATCTCGGGTTCGGTGAGGCCGCGTGCGCGCAGCCGCCCGGCGCGGTCCTCGTGCGTGCGGCGCGAGCCCATGGCACCGACGTACGCCACGGGCAGCCGCAGCGCGACCTCGAGGAGCGGCACGTCGAACTTGGGGTCGTGGGTGAGGACGCACAGCACCGTCCTGGCGTCGGTGTGCGTGGACTCCAGGTACCGGTGCGGCCAGTCGACGACGATCTCGTCGGCCTCGGGGAAGCGTCCGCGGGTGGCGAAGACGGGCCGCGCGTCGCACACGGTGACGTGGTGGCCGAGGAACTTGCCCGCCCGCACCAGCGCCGCGGCGAAGTCGATGGCACCGAAGACGATCATACGGGGCGGTGGTGCGCTCGACTCCACGAAGAGGGTGACGGGCCGCCCGCACCGCGAGCCGTCCGCGCCGATCTCCACACTGCCGGTGCGCCCCGCCCCCAGCAGGGCGAGTGTCTCGGCGACCGCGGTGGTGTCCAGAGCGGGGTGGCCGCCGAGACCGCCCTCGTAAGTGCCGTCCTCCCGTACGAACAGGGCCTGCCCCAGCAGTTCTTCGGGGCCCTCGGTGATCCTGGCGACCGCCGCCGCCTCCCCCGCCGCGCGGGCGGCGAGGGCCGCGGCGAAGGCGGGCCTCGCCGGCGCGTCGCGGCGTACCGGTGTGACGAGGACGTCGATGACACCGCCGCAGGTCAGCCCCACGGCGAACGCGTCCTCGTCGCTGTAGCCGAACCGCTTGAGCACGGTGGTTCCGCTCTCCAGCGACTCGACGGCCAGCTCGTACACCGCGCCCTCCACGCAGCCCCCGGAGACCGATCCGATGGCCGTGCCCGCCCCGTCGACGGCGAGCGCGGCGCCCGGCATCCGGGGCGCGCTGCCGCCGACGGCCACGACGGTGGCCACGGCGAAGTCGCGTCCCTCCCGGACCCACAGGTCCAGTTCTCCTGCGATGTCCAGCACGGCGGTCTCCTCGGGCTGAGTGGCTACGGGCTGAGTGGTTACGGGGTGCGTGCGGCCCGCGTCAGGAGACGCCGAGCCACGATTCGATGGGGTGCAGTGCGTAGAAGACGACGAAGATCGCGGTGAGGCCCCACATGAAGGCGCCGATCTCGCGCGCCTTGCCCTGGGCGACCTTGATGGCCACGTACGAGATGGTGCCGGCGGCCACGCCCGCGGTGATCGAGTAGGTGAACGGCATCAGCACGATCGTCAGGAACGTGGGGATGGCCACGGCCCGGTCGTTCCAGTCGACGAAGCGCGCGTTCTGCATCATCATCGCGCCGATGACGACCAGGGCCGCCGCGGCGACCTCGCCCGGCACGATGCGGGTGATCGGGGTGAAGAACAGGCAGGCGGCGAAGAGCAGTCCGGTGATCACGGAGGAGAAGCCGGTGCGCGCCCCCTCGCCGACGCCCGTCGCGGACTCGACGAAGACGGTCTGTCCCGAACCGCCGACCACACCGCCGACCACACCGCCGGTGCCGTCGATGAACAGCGCCTTGGACAGGCCGGGCATGCGGCCCTTGGAGTCGACCAGGTTGGCCTCGTTGCCGACACCGATGATGGTGGCGATCGCGTCGAAGAAACCGGCCAGCACCAGGGTGAACACGATCATGCCGATGGTCAGCCCGCCGACCTGTCCCCAGCCGCCGAAGCGCAGGTCGCCGAAGAGCGAGAAGTCGGGCATCGACACGGCGCTGCCGTGCAGTTCCGGCGCGCCGCTCGCCCACTGCTTCGCCCCTGCGACGCCGGTGGCGCTGAGGACGACGGCCACCACGGTCCCGGCCACGATCCCTATCAGGATCGCTCCGGGGATCTTCCTGGCCTGCAGCATGAAGATCGCGAGCAGGGTGACGGCGAAGATGAGCACGGGCCAGCCCGAGAGCTGCCCCGCGGGTCCGAGCGAGAGCGGGTTGCCTCCGCTGCCGGGGTGCACGAAGCCGGCCTTCACCAGGCCGATCAGCGCGATGAACATGCCGATGCCCATGGTGATGGCGTGTTTCAGGGCGAGCGGGATGGCGTTCATCACCTTCTCGCGCAGCCCTGTCACGACGAGCAGCATGATGACGACGCCGTACATCACGCACATGCCGAACGCCTGCGGCCAGGTCGTCACGGGCACGACCTGTGTGGACACCACGCTGGAGACGGAGAGCCCGGCGGCCAGGGCCAGCGGCGCCTTGCCCACGAAGCCCATGAGCAGTGTGGTGAAGGCGGCGCCGGTCGCGGTGGCGGTGATGAGCGCCTTCTGGCCGAGCGTGTCGCCCGCGACGTCCTTGCCCGAGAGGATCAGCGGGTTGAGCAGGACGATGTAGGCCATCGCCATGAAGGTCGTGAGGCCGCCGCGGACTTCGCGCGCGACGGTGGAGTTCCTCTCGGAGATGTGGAAGTACCGGTCGAGCCAGGGCCTGCCGGCCGGTGGTCGCGAGCCTTCGCCCGCGTCCTCGGCCGGTGGTGTGGCGACTTGCGAGGGGGTCATGATGCCTGCTCCCAAGGTTCAAAGGGGCACCCGCGGAAAATCACGGCGGAAGACCGTGCGGTGTGTGCGGGATTTGGGATGGTGCTTGGCTGCACGACCCGGGGGACGGCCCGAGACGATGGTGGGTTGTGCGGGTGGTGCGTTGTGCGGGTGGTGCGTTGTGCGGGTCCTGCGTTGTGCTCCGGGCGGTGCGGGGAGGCCGTGGAAGGTGTGACGTTCCCAGCGCGTGCACCGCCCGGAGGGCCAGTGGCGCGCGTCAGGCGGCGGGGCCGGTGCCCGTGAGGTGTTCGGGCCTCACCGGCGCCCTGTTGAGCGCGAGACCCGTCGCCTGCCTGATCGCGGCGAGCACCGCGGGGGTGGACGACAGGGTCGGTGCCTCGCCGATGCCGCGCAGCCCGTACGGGGCGTGGTCGTCGGCGAGTTCGAGCACGTCGACGGGGATCGTCGGCGTGTCGAGGATGGTGGGGATGAGGTAGTCGGTGAACGACGGGTTGCGCACCCGGGCCGTCTTGGGGTCGACGATGATCTCCTCCATGACGGCGACGCCGAGGCCCTGCGTGGTGCCGCCCTGGATCTGGCCGATCACCGACAGCGGGTTGAGCGCCTTGCCGACGTCCTGGGCCACCGCGAGTTCCACCACCTTGACCAGGCCGAGCTCGGTGTCGACCTCGACCACGGCGCGGTGTGCGGCGAAGGAGTACTGCACGTGGCCGAAGCCCTGCCCGGTGCGCAGGTCGAACGGCTCTGTGGGCCGGTGGCGGAACTCCAGCTCCATGTCGACCGCCTCGTCCCCGAGGACGTCGACGAGGTCGGCGAGCACCTCGCCCCCGTCGGTGACGACCTTGCCGCCTTCGAGGAGCAGTTCGGCCGTGGCCCACGCGGGGTGGTACGAGCCGAACCTGCGGCGCCCCATCTCCAGCACGCGCTCGCGCACGTGCTCGCAGGTGTTCTTGACCGCGCCACCCGTCATGTACGTCTGGCGCGAGGCGGACGTGGAGCCCGCGGAGCCCACCCGGGTGTCGGCGGGGATGATGGTGACCTGGGAGACGCCCAGTTCGGTGCGGGCGATCTGGGCGTGCACGGTGATGCCGCCCTGGCCGACCTCGGCCATCGCGGTGTGCACGACTGCCACGGGTTCGCCCCCGATGACCTCGATGCGCACCCGCGCGGTGGAGTAGTCGTCGAAGCCCTCGGAGAAGCCGACGTTCTTGATGCCGACCGCGTACCCGACGCCACGCACGACGCCCTCGCCGTGCGTGGTGTTGGAAAGACCGCCGGGCAGGGCGCGCACGTCGGGCGCCTGGCCCGCGGTGGTCCACTGCTGCTCGGGCGGCATGGGCCGCGCCTTCACGCGGCGCAGCAGCTCGGCGACCGGCGCCGGCGAGTCGACGCTCTGCCCCGTCGGCATGATCGTGCCCTGGCTCATCGCGTTGCGCTGCCTGAACTCCACCGGGTCCATGTCCAGGGCCTTCGCGACCTTGTCCATCTGGGCCTCGTAGGCGAAGCACGCCTGGACCGCGCCGAAGCCGCGCATGGCGCCGCAGGGCGGGTTGTTGGTGTACAGGGCGAGCGCCTCGATGTCGACGTCGTCGACGACGTAGGGACCGACGGACAGCGAGGCGGCGTTGCCGACGACGGCGGGTGACGCGGAGGCGTAGGCGCCGCCGTCGAGGACGATGCGGCACCTCATGTGCGTCAGCTTGCCGTCGCGGGTGGCGCCGTGCTCGTACCACAGCCGTGCCGGGTGGCGGTGCACGTGCCCGAAGAACGACTCGAACCGGTTGTAGACGATCTTGACGGGTTTGCCGGTGCGCAGTGCGAGCAGGCAGCCGTGGATCTGCATCGACAGGTCCTCGCGGCCGCCGAACGCACCGCCGACGCCGGACAGCGTCATCCGCACCTTCTCCGGCGGCAGCCCCAGGACCGGGGCGATCTGCCGCAGGTCGGAGTGGAGCCACTGGGTGGCCACGTACAGGTCGACGCCGCCGTCCTCGGCGGGGACGGCGAGGCCCGACTCGGGGCCGAGGAACGCCTGGTCCTGCATGCCGAAGTAGTACTCGCCCGACACGATCACGTCGGCCCGCGCGGCGGCCGCGGCGGCGTCGCCGCGCACGATCGGCTGGCGGTGCAGGATGTTCGGGTGCGGCACGTGGCCGCTGTGGTGGTCGTCGCGGCCCTCGTGCAGCAGTGGCGCGCCGGGTGCGGTGGCGGACGCCTCGTCGGTGACGAGGGGGAGTTCGGCGTAGTCGACGCGGATCTTGGCGGCGGCGCGCCGCGCGGTCTCCGGGTGGTCGGCGGCGATCAGGGCGACGGGCTCGCCGTGGTGGCGTACGCGGCCGTGTGCGAGGACCGGGGTGTCCTGGACCTCCAGGCCGTAGTGGGTGACCCCGGTCGGCAGGTCGTCGTAGGTGAGCACGGCGTACACGCCGGGGGTGGCGAGCGCCTCGGAGGTGTCGATGGAGCGGATCTCCGCGTGCGCGACGGTGGAGCGCAGCGTGTGGCCCCAGAGCATGTCCTCGTGCCACATGTCGGAAGCGTACGCGAACTCGCCGGTGACCTTGAGCGTGCCGTCGGGCCTGAGCGTCGACTCGCCGATGCCGCCCTTGGTGCCCGCGCCCTGGCGGAGTTCGGTCGGGGTGACGCGTGGTTGCTGGGGCATCAGTTCCCCTCTCCCTGGCGGGCGGCCGCGAGGCGTACCGCGTCGAGGATCTTCTCGTAGCCGGTGCACCGGCAGAGGTTTCCGGACAGTGCCTCGCGGATGTCGGCGTCCGTGGGCGACGGGTTGTGCTCCAGCATCTCGTCCGCCGCGACGAGGAGGCCCGGGGTGCAGAAGCCGCACTGGACGGCGCCCGCGTCGATGAACGCCTGCTGGACGGGCGACAGGGGCATGCCCTCGCCGGTCAGCGAGTCGGACGGCAGTCCCGGGCGTGCCTGCCAGCGCTTGGCGGCGTCCAGGGGCGTGCCGTGGTGGCCGTTGCCGCCGCGGTCCGGCGCGACGCCGCCTTCCGGCCCGTCGTCCGGCGCGCCGGCGGCCGCGAGTTCGCGCTCGACGGCGTAGTCGGCGAGGCCCTCGACGGTGACGACGTCGCGTCCCTCGGCCTGGCCGGCCGCGACGAGACAGGAGCACACGGGCACGCCGTCGAGGCGGACCGTGCAGGAGCCGCACTCGCCCTGCTCGCAGGCGTTCTTCGAGCCGGGCAGGCCCATGCGCTCGCGCAGCACGTAGAGAAGGCTCTCGCCCTCCCACACGTCGTCCGCCTCCTGGCGCCGTCCGTTGACGGTGAAGTTCACACGCATGGGTTACGCAGCTCCTTCGAGATTGTGGGCGCCGCGGTACTGCTCCCAGGTCCAGCCGAGCTGCCTGCGGGCGAGTACACCGATCGCGTGGCGGCGGTATTTGGCGGTGCCGCGCACATCGTCGATGGGGTTGCACGCGCCGCTGGCGAGTTCCGCGAAGCGGGCGGCGACGGATGGCGGCAGCGGCGCGCCGCTGTCCCAGAGGCCGGCCTCTTCCAAAGCGGCGTTCAGGAACTCCTCGGCCGCCTGGGCGCGCACGGGCGTGGGCGCCGCCGAGCCGATGCCCGTCCTGACGGTGCGGCTCTCGGGGTGCAGTGCGAGGCCGAACGCGCACACGGCGATGACCATCGCGTTGCGCGTGCCGACCTTCGAGTACTGCTGGGGGCCCGTCGCCTTCTTGACGTGGACGGCCCTGATCAGCTCGTCGGGCTCCAGCGCGTTGCGCTTGACCCCGGTGTAGAAGGCGTCGATCGGGATGCGGCGGCTGCCCCGTACCGACTCGGCCTCCACCTCGGCGCCCGCGGCGAGCAGCGCGGGGTGCGCGTCCCCCGCCGGCGAGGCCGTGCCGAGGTTGCCGCCGACGCCGCCGCGGTTGCGGATCTGCGGCGACGCCACGGTGTGCGAGGCGAGCGCGAGGCCGGGGAGCTCGGCGCGGAGGCTGTCCATGACGCGGGAGTACGGCACCGAGGCGCCCAGGCGCACGGTCTCGTCGCCGACCTCCCACTCGGACAGCTCGCCGACGCGGTTGAGGTCCAGGAGGTGTTCGGGCCGGCGATGGTCGAAGTTGATCTCGACCATGACGTCCGTGCCGCCGGCGATGGGCACCGCTGCGGGGTGCGCGGCCTTGGCGGCGAGCGCTTCCTCCCAGCTGGCGGGGCGAAGGAAGTCCATGAGTGGGCTCTTTCTTCATCTTCGTGGTCGGTCGAACGGGATCCGGGGACGGCCGGCCCGGCGGGTGGTGCGCCGCCGGGGACACTCGACTGGTATTCATGTGCTGTTCACGCTGCGTGGCCCCAGTACACAAGCCGTGCTCCGTCCGGTGCAGTCACCGAAACCATGAAGCGGTTGGCCGGTCAGCCACCGGGTCTTGTAGATTCGAACGAATGCCGGGCGGCAGGGGCCCCGTCCGCCGCACGAGCGACGAGGAAACGGCGAGGACACGATGCGGCTGCGCGCACTGCTTGACACCGAGGGGCTCGGCCTCAGGCTGCTGGGCGGCGAGCACGAGCTCGACCGTCCGGTCCGGGGCGTGATGACGACGGACCTGCGCAACCCCGGCCGTTATCTGACGGGCGGCGAGCTGGTGCTGACGGGTCTGGTGTGGCGGCGCGACAGCGCGGACTCCGAGCCGTTCGTGCGGATCCTCGCGAACGCGGGGGTGGCGGGCCTGGCGGTCGGCGAGGCCGACCTCAGCGGGATCCCTGACGACCTGGTGGCGGCGTGCGCCCACCACCGGCTGCCGCTGTTCGCGGTGAACACCGCCGTGTCGTTCGCCGCCATCACCGAGCACGTGGTGCGGCAGGTCTCAGGCGAGCGCGCGGGCGACCTGGCGGCGGTCGTGGACCGGCACCGCAGGCTGATGACGTCGGGTCCCGCGGGCGGCGGCCCCGACGCGGTGCTCGACCTGCTGGGCTCCGACCTCGACCTGCGCGCCTGGGTGCTGTCCCCCACCGGACGGCGTATCGCCGGCTCGGACGCGCCGCTCGACCCGGACCGCGCGGCCCGCATCGCCGCCGCGCACCTCGCCGTGGCCCGCACCGGGCGCAGGGGCCCCTACCGGGTGGTACTCGGCGCCACGACGTACGCGCTGTTCCCCGTGCGCGACCCGGCCGGTGGGCCCGGCGCCGCGCCGCACAGGGCACTGGAGCCGCGGGAGGCCGCGCTGTCCGAGTGGCTGCTGTGCGTGCAGGCGGACGCGGGCGACTGGCCCGCCGAGCGGCTCGACCTGCTGCAGGGCGTCACCCAGCTGATCGCCGTGGAGCGCGACCGGCGGGACGCGGCGCGGGCGGTGCGGCGCAGGCTGGCCCAGGAGATCCTCGAACTGGTGCAGGCGACCGCGCCACCCGCGGAGATCGCCGCCCGGCTGCGTGTGGCGGCGCCGGTGCTGCTGCCCGGCGGTGGGGCGGCGCCGAGCTGGCAGATCGTGGTGGCGAGCCTCGAGTGGTCGGGCCCGCGGGCGGCGGCGGGCAGCGCCGCCACCGTCCAGTCCGTACTGGAGGAGGCGCTCGCCACGCCCGCGGCGCCGGCCGGCCGCGGGACGGACAGGATCGCGGTGGCCCACGTCGCGGACGAGGCGATCGCGCTCGTGCCGGTCGAGCGGGGCGAGGCGGACGATGCGGGGCGCGAGGGCGCCGGGGATGCCTCCGGCACGGCCCGCGGGGGCGGTGGCGCGGGCGACGAGCACACCGGAGCGACCGGTACTGCCAGTGCCGTCGGTGCTGCCGGTGCTGCCGGTGCCGCCAGTGCTGCCGGTGCTGCCGGTGCTGCCGGTGCGCGGGAGCCCGCAGGGCAGCCGGCGCGCGGCCCGGGCCTGTACGCGGACGAGATCGTCGCGGCGGTGCGCGAGCCACTCTCCGCGGGTCTCGGCGAGGACGGCAGGCTCGCGCTCGGCGTGTCCGCCGTCGTCGACTCGGCCGAAGGTCTGCGCGGGGCGCTCGAGGAGGCGCGGCACGCCCGTCGGGTCGCCGCCGCCCGTCAGGGCCGGGTCTGCGCGGCGGGCCACCACGAACTGGCCTCGCACGTCCTGCTGCTGCCGTTCGTGCCCGACGACGTGCGGCGCGCGTTCACGGCCCGGCTGCTCGACCCGCTGCGCGACTACGACCAGCGACACCGCGCCGAGCTCATCCCGACGCTCGACGCGTTCCTCGACTGCGACGGCTCGTGGACGCGCTGCGCCTCGCGGCTGCACCTGCACGTGAACACGTTGCGCTACCGCATCGGCAGGATCGAGCAGCTGACGGGGCGTGACCTGGCACGCCTCGAGGACAAGCTCGACTTCTACCTGGCGCTGCGGATGAGCTGACCGCGCGCGCCGTCCGCGCCCCGCCCATAGATTGTGAAAACTTTCACCTGACCTATTGGCCCCGCGTCCCATCCGTGCTGAGATGCATGTCACATCGGGGACGACGGCGTGCAAGGGGAGGGCCACGTGGCGTACATCGCGGTGTCTGGTTCCGGAACCACTGCCGGTGACGACGCGCTCCAGACCGCGGTGTGGCGGCTGCGATCCCGGGCCTGCTGGCTCGACGCGGCCGCCCTGCTCCTCCCCCGCGCCCGCGAGGCGGGCCCCGCGCTGCAGCGCGCCTCCCTGCTGGTGGAGCGCTGCCTCTACACGGGCGGCGGCTGGGCCGAGGCCGAGGACGCGCTGCGCACGGCCGAGGCGACCGCCCACGGCGACGAGGAGCGCGGCGCCGCCGCCTGCGAGCGCGGCCACCTCGCGTACGTGTCGACGCTGCTGCGGGCGCACGACCGCACCGACGAGGCGCACGCGGCGCTCGGGCGTGCCGCCGCGCTGCTCGAACCGCAGGCACCCGGCCGCGCGCTCCTCGACTTCCGCAGGGGGCTGATCGCGGAGAACCTCTCCGACTCCCCGCAGTCGGCGCGCGGCGCGTACGTGCGGGCGCACGCCGCGGCGACGGACCGCGGCGACACCCTGCTGCTCTCGTCCACCTGGCGCCATCTCGCCGGTCTCGCGCTGCGCAACGGCGAGATGGCCGAGGCGAAGCACGGCTTCGCGGAGTCGCTGCGCATCCGCGAGGAGCTCGGCTACCTGGTCGGGACCGCGCCGGCGCTCGTCTCGCTCGCCGAGGCGGTGGCCGAGCCCGAGGCGCGGCGGCTGCGGGCCGAGGCGGGCCGGCTCGTGCGGCTGCTCGGCGGTGTGCCGACGTGGCTCACCGGCCGGCTCGTCCCGCCGTTCCCGTTCAGTCCGCCGTCCCCGGTGTGACGCCGTCCGGCGCGTCCCCCGACCGTGCAGGCCCGTTGTTCCCGGACGGCGAGCGCCGCGGGGGCGGGGCCGCCGCGTGGGGCAACGCGGCCGTGGAGTCCGCCCCGTGCCAGGTGCGCCAGAGTGCGGCGTAGGGGCCGCCCGCGGCGACGAGCGCGTCGTGCGTGCCGAGTTCGGTGATGCGGCCGTCGTCGAGCACGGCGACCCGGTCGGCGTCGTGCGCCGTGTGCAGGCGGTGCGCGATCGCGACGACGGCGCGTCCCCGCAGCACGGCGGCGAGCGCGCGTTCGGTGTGCCGCGCGCTCAGCGGGTCGAGGAGCGCCGTGGCCTCGTCGAGGACGACGGTGTGCGGGTCGGCGAGCACGACGCGCGCGAGCGCGAGTTGCTGGGCCGCCGCGCCGTCCACCGCGAGCCCGCCGGCGCCGAGCCGGGTGCCGAGGCCGTCGGGCAGCTCCGCGACCCAGTCGGCGCCGACGGCGTCGAGCGCGGCGAGCAGTTCCGCGTCCGAGGCGTCCTCCTCCGCGAGCAGCAGGTTGTCGCGGACGCTGTCGGCGAAGACGTGGTGCTCCTGGCTGACGAGCACGACGTGGCGGCGCAGCCGCTCCGGGTCGAGGTCGGCGACGGGCACACCACCCACGGTCACCGTGCCCTCCCGTGGCCTGTCGGCGCCGACGAGCAGCCGTCCGAGCGTGGACTTGCCCGCGCCTGACGGGCCGACGAGCGCGAGCCGCTCGCCGGGGCGTACGGAAAGCCGGACGCCGTGCAGGACGTCAGGGCCGTCGCCGTACCCGTGGCGCACCCCGGACACCTCGATCCGGTCGCCGTCCGGTACCGGGCCGCCGGGCGGTGGTGCCGAGGGTGCGGCGGCGAGCCCCTCGACACGTGCGAACGACGCCCGGGCGCCCTGGAGGCTCTCGAGACGCTGCAGGATCGCGTCGAGCGGCGCGGACAGCTGCCGCAGGTACAGCGCGCAGGCGACGACCGCTCCCAGGGTCACCGAGCCGTGCCGCACCAGAGCGCCGCCGGCGAGCAGCACCGCCACCACGGGCAGGACGTACGACACGTCGACGGCGGGGAACAGGACGCTGCGCAGGAGCAGCGTGCGTTCGCGGGTGCGACGCCATTCGGCGGCCACGGCCTCGGTGGCCGCCGCCCGCCGCTCCCGCAGGCCGAGCGCCTCGACGGTACGGGCGCCGGCCGCCGTGGCCGCGATCGTCTCGGCGAGCGCCGAGTGCGTCTCCCCCTGGGCCAGGTAGGCGGCGGGGGCGCGCCGCAGGTACCAGCGTGCGGCGAGCGGGACGCCCAGCAGGCACACGAGCCCGAGAGCGCCGAGCGGCGGTGAGAGCAGCACCACGGCGACGACCACGAACGCCGCCTGGAGCGCGGCGATCAGCACGTCGGGGGCGATGTCACGCAGTACGCCCGATACGGCCGGCACGTCGCTCGTGCCCCGCGCGGCCAGATCCCCGGTGCCCGCGCGCTCGACGGCGGAGACCGGCAGGGCCAGTGCCCGCGTCACGAACCGCTCGCGGATGCGCGCCGAGGTGCGCTCGCCGAACCGGTGCCCCACGAGCCTGGCGTACCGCGTCAGCAGTGTCTGGGCGAGCGCGCAGCCGGCGATGGCCGCCGCGAGACGGTCGACGCCGGCCGTGCCGCCGCCCGCGACCACGGTGTCGACGACGCGGCCGAGCAGCCAGGGTGCGAGCAGCCCCGCGCCCGCGGCCGCGGTGTTGAGGACGAGCAGGCACGCGAAGGCGCGGGCGTCCGCCCGTACGAGCCGGACGGCGGCGGCCCTGACGGCCGCGGCGGACGCGACGGGCAGCCGCCCGCCCGTTGTGGTGGGCGGCTGCCCGTCCGAGGTCACGGGGCCTCCTCCGGGTCGCGTGCGACCAGCGCGCGGTAGCGCTCGTCGGCCAGCAGCTCGCGGTGCGTTCCGGTGGCGGCGACGCGCCCGTCGACGAGGTGGCACACCACGTCGGCCTGGTCGAGGACGAGGGGGGAAGTGGTGGTCACGACGGTGGTGCGGCCGGCCCGTGCGTCCCGCAGCCGGGCGGCGAGCAGCGCCTCGGTGTGCGCGTCGACGGCCGAGGTGGGTTCCACGGCGAGCAGCACCTCGGGGTCGGCGAGCAGGGCACGCGCGAGGCGCAGCCGCTGGCGCTGGCCGCCCGAGACGTTGCGTCCCATGTCGTCGAGCGGTGCGTCGAGGCCGCCGGGCAGGGACGCGGCGATGTCCTCGGCCGCGGCGGCGTGCAGGGCGCGTTCGAGGGCCGCGCGGGCGCGGGGCGCCCGCCCTTCGACGCTGCTTCTGAGGGTGCCGGAGAAGAGGTGCGCCTCGTTGTCGGCGACGACGATGCGCTCCCTGACGGCGGCGAGGGGTACGGCGTCCAGCCTGGTGCCTCCCCAGGTGGCGCCGGACGGGGTGAACCGCCCGAGCCGGTCGACGACGGCGGCACTGCCCGCTGAGGGGGCGCACACCAGCGCCGTCAGCAGCCCGGGGGCCACCTCGACGCCGGAGCCCGGGTCGTACAGCACGGCGGGCCCCGCGGGCGGGGCGGCCGGGGGCTCCGCCTCGTCTGCGTCGCCGTCGCCGTCGGCGGCGTCGGCGTCCTCGGGCGCGAGGCCGAGGAAGCGGACGACGCGGCGCGCGGCGACCAGGCCCTCGCTGACCTCGTGACCGCCCTCGATGAAGAACGACACCGGCACGACGAGTACCGCGACGTACCCGTAGACGGCGACCAGGTCGCCGACGCTGATCGCGCCCTGCGCCGCGGCCCTGGCGGCCAGCCACACCACCACGGCGAGGAAGAGCGCGGGCAGGCCCGCTCCGGCCGCGTCCACCCAGCTGGTGAGGGACGCCACGCGGTAGCCCTCCGCCTGGAGTGCGCGCGACTCGCGGCGGTGGCGCGCGGCGTAGGCCTCCTTGCCGCCGAGTCCCCCGAGCACGCGCAGTCCCGCCGCCAGGTCGGCCACCCGCGCGGCCACCAGGCCCTGCTGGTCGCGGTAGGCGGAGAGCGGCCCCTGGAGCCCGCGCAGCAGCGGGCCGAGGACGAGCGCGAGCACCGGAACGCCGAGCAGCACGACGAGGGCGAGCGGCGGCGAGACCGAGAGCAGCACGGCGGCGACCGCCAGGCAGCAGAGCACGGCGCCCACGCCGGGCCCGACGACGGACATGGACGTCGCGACCGCGGCGACGTCGCCGATGCCGATCGTGAGGACCTCGCCCGCGGTGACGTGGCGCGGCAGCGAGGCGCCGAGCCGCAGCGCCTGCCGGGTGACGGCCCGTACGGTGCGCAGCGCGGCGTCGTTGCGGATCCTGGTCATGGTGCGGTGGCGCATGATCGACAGCCAGGCGAGCAGCAGGCCCGTGGCGAGCACGGCACCCGCCCAGCCGAGCAGCGCCCGGCCGTCGCCCGCGCGCAGGCCGTCGTCGACGGCCCTGGACAGCAGGTAGGGCGGCAGCGCGAGGAGCACCATCCAGCTGCCGCCGAGGAGCGCGGCGAGCGCGGCGCGGCGGCGCTGGCTCACGACCAGCCACCACAGGAAGCGCGCGGGGCTACGGCAGGCGCCGGCCTCGGCGGCCTCGGGGGGCGTGGGTCTGACGGCCATTCGCAGGACGCTAGCAAGTGGGCGCGCCCGCGCCGCGCCGGGGGCGAGGCGCGCCCTCGTCAGGCGCGGCACACGTCCGTCAGGCGCGGCGGGTGCCGTTCGCGCCCGCGAAGTGGTCGCGCACGAGCGCGGCGACGGCGGGCAGGTCGTGCGCAGCGAGCGCGTCGAGCAGTGCGGTGTGCTCCGCCGCGTCGGCGAGCAGGTCGGCGCGGCGTGCGCCGGGCGCCGCGCCGGTCGGCCACTGGGAGCGCCGGTGCAGGTCGTCGGCGACGAGCACGAGCTGGCGGTTGCCGCTGAGGGAGAGCAGCGAGCGGTGGAACGCCCTGTCGAGCTCCTGGTAGGCGGCCGTGTCCCCCGCGGCCGCGGCGGCGGCCGCACGCTCGGCCTGCGGGCGCAGCCGCGCCCACCGCTCGGCGGGCTCGTCGCGGGCGAGGCGCAGCATGACGGGGACCTCGATCAGGGCCCGCACCTCGGCGAGGTCCGCGAGCTCGTCCGCGTCCCGTTCCGCTATCCGGTAGCCGCGGTTGGGCACGACGTCCACGCTGCCCTCCGCCGCGAGCCGCTGCATGGCCTCGCGCACGGGGGTCGCGGAGACGTGGAAACGCTCGCCGAGCGCGGGCGCGGAGTAGACCTGGCCGGGGACGAGTTCGCCCTCGGCCAGGGCGGTGCGCAGGGCGTCGAGCACCTGGCCGCGCACGGAGTGCCGGCGTATCTGGACGGGCACCTGCGGGTCCTGGGGGCGGCCCGCGGGCGGGGCCGGTTCCTGGCCGACGCCGGGATCGTCACCCTGCTCCACTCGACCTCACCCCCGCCGTGCCGTCGTGCCTCCGCCGCGCTGTCACTTTAGGGGGTGCCCCGAACGGGTGGTCGCCCGTACCGGCGCCACGAGGGTCGGGTAAGGTAAGGCTTACCTGCAAACGATCGCGATTCGGTGGTTGCCTGCATGCCCCTCTCACCTGCGCCGACCGGCGTCCTCGCCCCGTCGTCCGTCTTCGCCGACGTCTACCGCCGGCTGGCCGACGTGTTCCCCACCCTCCGCGTCGACGTGCGGGACGGCGGGGAGGCGCCACGTACCGGCGACGGCTGGCTGACCGCAGAGGAGCTGGTGCGCGGCGGCCCCGCGTTCGAGGCGTTCCTCGGCCGGGACGAGGAGCAGATCGCGCGTGACTGGGGGCGCGCGGCGCGTCCCGACGTCATCGCGAGCATGGCGCTGCACCGCTACGCGTGGCCGGCCTGCCTGCTGTTCACGCTGCCCTGGTTCCTCGCCCGCAGGGTCCCGAGTATCCCCGTCGGCGCGCTCTCCTTCCAGCGCGGGCTCGGCCGGATGTCCGTCGCCCTCGGCGAGTTCGCCTGCCTCCCCGACGACCCGGCCGCCGCCTCGCCGGGCGCCCGCGTCGTCCCGGACGAGGACGCGCTGCGCGCCGAGGTGCGCGCGGCGGTGGCGGAGCACCTCGCTCCCGTGCTCGGCACGTTCGGGCCGCGGATGCGGCGGCGCGGGCGCGCCCTGTGGGGCATGGCGACGGACGAGATCGTCGAGGGCCTGTGGTACGTCGGCCACCTGCTGGGCGAGGAGGAGCGCGCCGTCGCCGAGCTGAGGCGGCTGCTGCCCGAGCCGGTCGCGCCGTACGCCGGGTCCGCCGCGTTCCGGGAGCTCACGGTGCGGGACGGGCAAAGTGTGCCGACCCGTGACCGAGTGACGTGCTGCCTGTTCTACACTCTGCGTCCTGACAGCACATGTGCGACCTGTCCACGTACGTGTGACAGCGAGCGCGCGCGCAAGCTGAGCGACGCCAACTGACGGGACCTGCCCCTGCGGCACCCTGGGGATTGACGGTGCGTCACCCGGCGTCCCTCACCACCCCGAAGAGTGATATTAATCGAACATGACAGCCGGTCACCGAACGGCAGTGCTCACCGAACACGCCTTTATGCGTATTGTGACGCCTCGTTGGCGTGCAGTTGTCCCGAAAGCACCTGAGGGACACCACACTTGCGCCACTATGGCGCCCGTCTCTTCCTCCTGCGATGCAAGGACCACCGCATGCGACTGACCGACATATCGCTGAACTGGCTGCTACCCGGCGGCGTGCTGCTCGTCGGGGTCCTGGTGGCGGTGGCCCTCATGACGCGCAAGCGCACCGGCAAGGCCACGACGGAGGACTCCTGGGAGCGCAGTGAGGAGCGCCGCAGGCGTAAGGAGACGGTGTACGGCATCGCCTCGTACGCGCTGCTCTTCTGCTGTGCCGCGGTGGCGGCGGCGCTGTCGTTCCACGGGCTGGTGGGCTTCGGTCAGGAGAACCTGAACCTGTCGGGCGGCTGGGAGTACCTGGTGCCCTTCGGTCTCGACGGCGCGGCGATGTTCTGCTCCGTCCTCGCCGTGCGCGAGGCCAGCCACGGGGACGCGGCCCTCGGCTCGCGCCTGCTGGTGTGGCTGTTCGCCGGGGCGGCCGCCTGGTTCAACTGGGTGCACGCGCCGCGCGGCATGGGCCACGCGGGTGCGCCGCAGTTCTTCTCCGGGATGTCGCTCTCCGCGGCGATCCTCTTCGACCGCGCGCTGAAGCAGACGCGCCGCGCGGCGCTGCGCGAGCAGGGCCTCGTACCGCGCCCGCTGCCGCAGATCCGCATCGTGCGGTGGCTGCGCGCGCCCCGGGAGACCTTCGGCGCCTGGTCGCTGATGCTCCTCGAGGGCGTCCGCACGCTGGACGAGGCGGTCGAGGAGGTCCGCGAGGACAAGCGGCAGAAGGAGCAGACGAAGTACCACAGGCGCGAGCAGGGCAAGTTGGACCGGGCGCAGATCAAGGCGCTCAACCGGCAGCACCGTTCGTGGCCGAGGGGCGGTGGCGGCGGCCGCCAGGTCCCGGCACTCGGCGGGTCGGGCGGGACGCAGCAGAACGCCGTCGCGTCGACCGCGGAGCCCGCGTTGGCCACGCTGCACGAGCAGGAACCGGCACCGCAGGCGCGACCCCCGCTCGAGCCCGTCAAGAACGCGGCCGAGGCCCAGCCCCAGGTCCAGGGCCAGGCCGCCCAGGCGGTTGCCCCGAGGACGGTGGACCTCACGGCGGAGGACGACACCCAGGCGCTGCCGCGCCTGGACTCGCTGGAGCGCAAACTGGCCGATCTGGAACAACAGTTCGGCTGACGGCAAGAGACGGCGATGGGCCGGTGCGACGCTGGAGGGCGTCGCACCGGCCCATCGCCGTTTCCGCGTGAGCGCATCCGGAACCGGATCGGCCGTCACGGTCCTGAGGTGAGGTACTGCGTCATGGTGCCGTTGGTGACCTGGCCACCGGAATCGTTGATGATGTGCCGGATCGTTCCGTCGCCGCCGAGTGACACGGTGACCATGTCGTGGAAGGACGAACCGCTGTCCGGGACTTCGATGGCATGGTCGGCCACCACCGAGGGGTTGGTGCTCATGAAGCAGTAGACGCCGAGCCCCCATGCCTGGTGGGAGGTCACCGAGTCGGCCACCTTGTAGGAGGCGTAGCCGTTGATGCCGTTGCCGGGTGTCCAACTGGCGTTGCCTGGCACGTCGTAGGGCATCTCGGACTGGTAGAAGTACGTCCTTCCGCCATTGCCGTTCCACACCACCTGGTACTTCTGGTAGTGCTCGACGGCCAGCCCGTACATCGTGACGTCGTCGCCGTTGACGACCAGGCCGTTGGCGGCGGTGTTGGTGTTCCAGCCGACGGTGCCGCCGTTGCCGTGGTCGGCGCGCCAGATCCACAGGTCGCTGCCGATGGTGTCGTCACTGTTGATCACCAGCGACCGGGTGGCCTTGCCGGCCACGTCGCCGCCGACCCGGAAGAACACGTCCTGGAGGGTCGTCGGGTCGGCGGAGTGGTCGGCGGACGAGCCGGACGGCCCGATGCGCACCAGCGTGTCGCTGTTGGTGGTGCCCGCGCTGACGATGAGTCCCGCGATGTCGATGCCGCCCACGTCGGCGGTGGTGATCGCGGTGACGCCGTTGTCGGGCATCAGCGTGGCGAGGCCGAGGCCGAGGACCACGGTGTCGGGCCGGGTGATGTCGAGCGGGGCGTCCAGGTGGTAGACGCCCGGGGTGACCAGGAGGTTCTTGCCCGCGGCGAGCGCCGCGTTGATGGTGGTGGCGGTGTCACCTGCCTTGACCACGTAGAACTTGGTGATCGGGATCGAGGTGCCCTGGGTGCTGCCGCCGGTCCAGTCCGGGCCGGTGGCATTGGTCCGCAGGGAGGGGACCATGACGTTGTACAGGCCGGTGGAGTCCGTGTAGAGGTAGGGCTTCTCCTTCACCGTGGGCGACCGGTCGACGGTGGTGTAGGTCGGGAAGGACTGCCCGGGGGCGCCGTTGTCGCCGACGAAGACCATGTTCCAGTTGGATCCCTTCCAGCTGCCCATGGACGTCTCCTGGGTCAGGAACTGCTGCTGGGTACCGGAGTTGATCTGGCCGGAGACCCGCGAGTCGCCGATGAAGCCGCCCGAGGACCAGTTGCTCGTGCTGTTCCCCGAGGAGACGTCGTCAAGCACCATGTTGCCGTGCACGTCGACCCTGCGGAAGGGGTCGGCCTGCGAGACGGCGTACTCCAGCCGGCCGGAGCTGGGAGTGTCGGACAGGTTCTCCACGTCGCGCCAGAAGTTCTGGGTGGCGTTGCCGCCCGACCATCCGGCGTTGACGTGGATGCCGGGGCCGGTCAGCGAGACGTCGTCCGGGTTGGCGCCGAGGCCCGCCACCTGGGTGTAGAAGCCCACCGGCACGTCCACGTCGTAGCTGCCCGGCTTGAACAGCAGTGCGTAGCGGTCGCTGCCGAACTGGTTGGACTCCTGGGAGTCGTAGACGGAGTCGATCGTCGACTGGATCGATGAGGAGGACATCGACGGGTCGAAGATCTTGACGTTGGGCCCGAGATCGGGGTTGTCCGGGTTGCTCGGCGGTGTGGTGCCGCCGCCTCCGGCCGGGTTCAGCGAGAACGACTGCGCCGAGGTGCCGTTGCAGGTGTACTGCTGGAGTTGCACGGCGTCCGCCGTGGAGGCGCCGGGCACGTCGAGGCATTTGCCGCTGTTGTGGTTGACGAAGTGGTACGCGCCGCCGCTCTCCTGGACCGGCCGCCACTCCTGGCTGCTCCAGCCGCCGTCGGACCACAGATGGATCTTCGCGCCGTCGGCGGTGGAGGGGCCGTCCACATCGATGGCCGGCTGGGCGCCGTTCTGGTTGACGATGGTGTAGAAACCGGAGTCGGCCGCAGGGTGCAGCTGCCATTCCTGGGCGGTGGTGCCGTTACAGGTGTACTGCTGGACGGCGGTGCCGTTCGCGGTGGCGGCGGACGCGGCGTCGACACACTTGCCGCTGTTGGCGGCCACCAGCGTGTACCAGGTGGAGGGCGACACGGCCGCGTGTGCGCCGGGGGCGCCCACCGTCGAGAGCGCCGCCGCCAGCAGCGCCACGACCGTGCCGGGCCCGACCGCGCGACGCGCGCTCCGGCCCGGTCTCGGGAAACGTCTCATGGGGGGTCTTCCCTTCGAAGGGAACATGACTGCGCAGCAGCCGATTTCAAGAACTGGCCGGTCCGAACGTCCGGCCTCTCGGCGATGCGTGACTTCTTGAAGGAAGCAGAGCAGTCGAGGCCATGTCAAGACCTCTGCCACAGGCCGCACACCTGCCGGATGGAGCCCGATCGGGTACGACCATTCCTTCGTTAGGAAACTTTCCTTACCCGCATCTTGACGTCATGTCATGAACGGAATCAGACTCCGGCTGTTCGGCTGAGACACCCCCACACTGTCGCCCCCTTCGGAGTCGTTCATGAGAATCAGAGACGGTATCGCCGCGATCGCGGCCCTCGGCACGGCCGCCGGCGGCATCCTCCTCGGCGGTGCCACAGGCGCCGAGGCCGCAGGCCAGACCCTCCCCGCCCACTTCGCCGCCCCCTACCTGCAGATCGACGGCAACACCGCCAACGACATGGCCGCCGACAGGAACGCCACCGGCCTCAACCACTACACCCTGGCGTTCCTCATTCCGCGCTCCGGCTGCACCCCCTACTGGGAGGCGAGCGGCGACGGGATCGGCGCCTACACCTCCCAGATCAACGCCCTCAAGGCGGCGGGCGGCGACGTGATCATCTCCTCCGGCGGTGCCGAGGGCGGCGAACTCGCCGAGACGTGCACCTCCGTCTCCTCGCTGACCGCCGCCTACGCCAACATCGTCGACACCTACGGGGTCACCCGCCTCGACTTCGACATCGAGGGCGGCACACTGGACGACACCGCGGCCAACCAGCGCCGCAACCAGGCCCTGGCCGCCCTCCAGCAGCAGGACCCCTCCGTCCAGGTGTCCTACACCCTCGCCGTCAACCCCGACGGGCTGCCCGGCAAGCAGTACGACCTGCTGACCGACGCCAAGAACAAGGGCGTCGACGTGAGCGCCGTCAACATCATGACCATGGACTTCGGCGACGGTCAGAACGCACTCGACGATGCCCTGTCCGCCACCCGCGGCACCGCGAGTCAGCTCGCCGGCCTGTACTCCGTCTCCACCTCGGCCGCCTACGGCCGCATCGGTGTCACACCGATCGCCGGCCAGAACGACGACAACGAGTACTTCTCGCAGTCCGACGCCCAGACCCTGGAGACCTTCGCCGCCGGCAACGGTGTGCAGTACCTGTCCTTCTGGGAGGTCGACCAGTACGACAAGCCCACCGGATATGCCTACTCCCGCATCTTCAACAAGCTCTCCGGCGGTGGCGGCACCACCCCGCCCCCGTCAGGAGCCACCGGCCGCATCACCGGCTACGGCGGCAAGTGCGTGGACGTGGCCGGCGCGAACGCGTCGAACGGATCGGCAGTGCAGCTCTACGACTGCAACGGGACCGGCGCGCAGTCGTGGACGGTCGCTTCCGACGGCACACTCCAGGCACTGGGCAAGTGCATGGACGTGACGGCGGCAGGCACCGCCAACGGCGCACAGGTGCAGCTCTACGACTGCAACGGCTCCGGCGCGCAGGTCTGGCGGCACCAGGCCAACGGCGAGCTGGTCAATCCGGCATCGGGCAAGTGCCTGGACGCCACGGGGCCCAGCTCGGCCAACGGCACCCGGCTGCAGATCTGGACCTGCTACGGCAGCGCGAACCAGCAGTGGAACCTGCCGAGTTGAACGTGCTGAGTTGAACCCGAAGGGGCCGGCCGGTGTGTCACGGCCGGCCCCCGCGGCGCGGCCGGCCCGGGGACGGCCCGCGCACGCACGCTCAGGGGCGCGGGACGTTGCGCAGGTTCGCGCGTGCCATCTGCACCATCCGGCCCACCCCGCCGTCGAGCACGATCTTGCTCGCGGAGAGCGCGAACCCGGTCACCATCTCGGCGCTGATCTTCGGCGGCATGGACAGGGCGTTGGGGTCGGTGACGACGTCGACGAGCGCCGGCCCCTTGTGCCTGAACGCGTCCTTGAGCGCCTTGGGCAGGTCCTTGGGCTTCTCGACGCGCACACCGTAGGCGCCGGCCGCCGTGGCGATCGCCGCGAAGTCCGGGTTGCGGTTGGTCGTGCCGTACGACGGGAGGCCCGACACCAGCATCTCCAACTCGACCATTCCGAGCGCCGAGTTGTCGAAAAGCACGACCTTCACCGGCAGGTCGTGCTGGACGAGTGTGAGGAAGTCCCCCATCAGCATGGAGAACCCACCGTCGCCCGACATCGACACGATCTGCCGGCGCCTGTCGATGAACTGGGCGCCGATGGCCTGCGGCAGCGCGTTGGCCATCGAACCGTGGCTGAACGAACCGATGACCCTGCGGCGGCCGTTGGGAGTGAGGTAGCGCGCCGCCCATACATTGCACATGCCGGTGTCGACCGTGAAGACGGCGTCGTCGTCCGCCACCTCGTCCAGCACGGACGCCACGTACTCGGGGTGGATCGGCAGGTGCCTGTCCACCTTGCGGGTGTACGCCTTGACGACGCCTTCCAGCGCGTCGGCGTGCCGCTTGAGCATCCTGTCGAGGAAGCGCCGGCTCTTCTTCTCCGCGACCTTCGGGGTCAGCGCCGTCAGCGTCTCGCGCACGTCGCCCCAGACCGCGAGGTCGAGCTTGGAGCGCCGGCCGAGGTGCTCGGGGCGGATGTCCACCTGGGCGATCTTCACGTCGGTGGGCAGGAAGGCGTTGTACGGGAAGTCGGTGCCGAGCAGGATCAGCAGGTCGCATTCGTGGGTGGCCTCGTACGCGGCCCCGTACCCGAGGAGCCCGCTCATTCCCACGTCATAGGGGTTGTCGTACTGGATCCACTCCTTGCCCCTGAGGGCGTGCCCCACGGGCGACTTGACCTTCTCGGCGAACTCCATCACCTCGGCGTGGGCGCCGGCCGTGCCGCTGCCGCAGAAGAGGGTGACCCGGTCGGCCCCGTCCACCAGGCGGGCGAGCTTGTCGATCTCCGCCTCCCCCGGGCGCACGGAGGGGCGCCCGGTGACGAGGGCGTGCTCAGGCGCGCGGTCCGGCGCGGGCGCCGCGGCGATGTCGCCGGGGAGCGTCACCACGCTGACGCCCTGCCGTCCGACCGCGTGCTGGATCGCGGTCTGCAGGACCCTGGGCATCTGGCGAGGGTTGGAGATCATCTCGTTGTAGTGGCTGCACTCCTCGAAGAGGGCCGAGGGGTGCGTCTCCTGGAAGTAGCTCGTGCCGATCTCGGCCGACGGGATGTGCGAGGCGAGCGCGAGCACGGGCGCCATCGAACGGTGCGCGTCGTACAGGCCGTTGATGAGGTGGAGGTTGCCGGGCCCGCAGGAGCCGGCGCACGCCGCGAGCCTGCCGGTGATCTGCGCCTCGGCGCCCGCGGCGAAGGCGGCGGCCTCCTCGTGGCGCACGTGGACCCAGTCGATCCCGGCGGTGCGCCGGATGGCGTCGACGACGGGGTTCAGACTGTCGCCCACCACCCCGTACATGCGCTCGACGCCCGCCTTGACGAGGATCTCCACGAACTGCTCGGCGACGTTCTGCTTGGCCATGCCTGCGCGCCTTTCCCTGCGGCGTGTACCTGCTCTGTCCGGTGGACGTGGGACGTGGTGCCCGTTGGTGCTCGTGGTGCCCGTGATGGGGATTCCATCAAACACACGCACGAGGACGTTACGCCTCCCAGACGGCGGCAGCCGTGCGGTCGTCGGCGTATCCCTTGACGCGCAGCTGCACGTCGGCGAGGAACTCCACCAGGGCAGGGGCCTCCGGAGACGACCAGCGCGCCGAGAGCGCCCCGGCGAGTCCCGGCTCGCCACGCAGCGGCTCCGCGAGTCCGTCGCTGCACAGCAGCAGCATGTCGCCCGGGTTCGCCCGCGCCGCGTGGAAGCGGAACGGCTGCGCCGGGAGTGCCAGGGGTCCTTCGACGAAGGGCGGGCGGGGCTGCGGGATGCCGAGGTCGATGGTGAGGCGTCCCTCGTCGGGTGCCTCCCAGCGGCCGTCGTCCGGCCCGGGTCCTTCGCCGGGCGCTCCGGGCGCGGCCATGTCGGCTGCGGTCGGCAGGCCCGGCTCCAGGTCCTCCCACTCGTGGTCGCGCAGGCGGAACAGGCCACCCGTGCCGACGCCGAAGAACACCCGCAGCCTGGCCCTCGGGTCGGCGGGCAGCAGCAGGCAGCGCATGGCGGCGCAGTACGCGCCCTCGTCGAGGCCGAGCTCGGCGGCGCGGGAGCGCAGCTTGCCGTACGTGCGGTCGGTGAGCCTGTGCAGCCCCGACGCGAGGGCGTCCGTGCGGCCGTCCTTCATGTCCTCGGCGAGGCGCGGGTGGCTGCGGCCCACGGCCTCGCCGATCCAGCGGCACGCGTCGGCGGCGGCGCGGTGCGCGCCCTCGGCCGCGCGGGCGCCCGTCGCGACGACCACGAGCACGAGGGCGTCGGCGCCCGCGCCGAACCGCGCGGTGACGAGCGCGTCACGCCGCGGCTCGCCGCGGTAGCGCGCCGAGTCCCCGCGCACCGAGGCGGCCCGCAGCGTGCAGGTCCCGTACCGCGCCCCGTCCAGCACGCTGTCCGGCACGAGCTGCCCGATCTCGTGGGGCGAGGCGAGCGGCAGGGCGGTGGGCTCGGGATCGTACGTCGGCAGCCTGAACCCGACGAACCCGACACACGGCCACGGGGGGCCGCCTACGACCGGTTTGTCCCCGGGCGAGATTGGAAGAGCACACGTTTATACTTCAGTTACTCATGTATT
>NZ_JAGIQL010000096.1 GCF_017813245.1 Streptomyces montanisoli | reverse complement strand
GCCCCGGGCTCGCGGCCGCGGCTCGCCGGCGGTGTCAGCCCGCCAGGCAGGACGGGCCGAGCAGCACCTTGAGGTCGCCGAAGAGTGCCGGATCGGGCTGCACGCGGTGCCGGTCGAGCCTGAGCACCGTCGTCTTGCGGGCCCCCTGGAGCTTGATCCGGACCTCCGAGTTGCCCCGGTGGTTGCCGAGGATCTCACCGAGCCTGCTGACCATGGGCGGTGTCACACGGACCGTGGGGATGGTGATGGTGACCGGCGCGTCCGTGCCCGCGTTGGACAGGTCGGGCACGGACATCTCCATCGCGACGAGCCGGGGCACGTCCTCCCGCTTGTCGAGGCGGCCCTTGACGAAGACGACGGTGTCCTCGACGAGCTGCGTGGACACCAGCTGGTACGTGGCGGGGAAGAACATGCACTCGATGGAGCCCGCAAGGTCCTCGACGGTGGCGATCGCCCACGCGTTGCCCTGCTTGGTCATCTTGCGCTGGAGGCCCGAGATGATGCCGCCGATGGTGACGACCGCTCCGTCCGCGTGCTCGCCGCCGGTGAGCTGGGAGATGGCCGCGTCCGACTTGTCGGACAGCACGTGCTCGATGCCGAAGAGCGGGTGGTCGGAGACGTAAAGGCCGAGCATCTCGCGCTCCTGCGCGAGCAGGTAGGACTTGTCCCACTCGATGTCGGAGAACTCGACGTCGAGGCCGAAGCCCGGCTCGTCGGACTTCTCCTCGCCCATGCCGCCGAAGAGGTCGAACTGCCCCTCCGCCTCCTTGCGCTTGACCTGCACCACGTTGTCGATCATCGGTTCGTGGTGCGCGACGAGGCCCTTGCGTGTGTGGCCCATCTCGTCGAACGCCCCGGCCTTGATCAGCGACTCGACGGTGCGCTTGTTGCACACCACCGCCTCGACCTTGTCGAGGAAGTCGGGGAACGAGGTGTACCTGCCCTTGGCCTTGCGGCTGCGGATGATCGAGTCGACCACGTTCTGGCCGACGTTGCGCACGGCCGTGAGACCGAAGAGGATCACGTCGTCACCCTGGGCGGCGAAGTTGGGCTGCGACTCGTTGACGTTGGGCGGCAGCACCTTGATGCCCATGCGGCGGCACTCGTTGAGGTACACCGCCGACTTGTCCTTGTCGTCCTTGACGGAGGTGAGCAGCGCCGCCATGTACTCGGCCGGGTAGTTCGCCTTGAGGTACGCCGTCCAGTACGTGACCAGGCCGTACGCGGACGAGTGCGCCTTGTTGAAGGCGTAGCCGGCGAAGGGGACCAGCACGTCCCACAGCGCCTGGATCGCCTCGTCCGAGTACTTGTTCTTCCTGGCGCCCTCCTGGAAGAGGACGAAGTTCTTCGCGAGCTCGTCGGCCTTCTTCTTGCCCATCACGCGGCGGAGGATGTCCGCTTCGCCGAGCGAGTAGCCGGCGACGATCTGGGCGGCCTTCTGGACCTGCTCCTGGTAGACGATCAGGCCGTGGGTGAGGCCGAGCACCTCGCGCAGCGGCTCCTCGAGCTCCGGGTGGATCGGCGTGATGTCCTGCTGGCCGTTCTTGCGCAGGGCGTAGTTGGTGTGCGAGTTCATGCCCATCGGGCCCGGCCGGTACAGGGCCGAGACGGCGGAGATGTCCTCGAAGTTGTCGGGCTTCATCAGCCGCAGCAGGGACCGCATGGGGCCGCCGTCGAACTGGAAGACGCCGAGCGTGTCGCCGCGGCACAGCAGTTCGTACGTCTTGGGGTCGTCCAGCGGGATGGCGAGGAGGTCGAGGTCCTTGCCCTTGTTGGACTTCACCATCTTGACGGCGTCGTCCATGATCGTGAGGTTGCGCAGGCCGAGGAAGTCCATCTTCAGCAGGCCGAGCGACTCGCACTGCGGGTAGTCCCACTGCGTGATGGTGACGTTGTCCGTGTGCCGTACCCAGACCGGCGCGTGGTCGACGATGGGCTCGCTCGACATGATGACGCCGGCGGCGTGCACGCCCATCTGCCGCACCAGGCCCTCGACGCCCTTGGCGGTGTCGATGACCTTCTTGACGTCCGCCTCGTTCTCGTACATCCCCCGGATCTCGCCGGCCTCGCTGTAGCGCGGGTGCTTGGGATCCGTGATGCCGGAGAGGTCGATGCCCTTGCCCAGGACGTCGGCGGGCATCGCCTTCGTGAGGCGGTCGCCCATCGCGTAGGGGTAACCCAGCACGCGCGCCGAGTCCTTGATCGCGTTCTTCGCCTTGATCTTGCCGTACGTGCCGATCATGGCGACCTTGTCGGCGCCGTACTTCTCCGTCACGTACCTGATGACCTCGACGCGCCTGCGCTCGTCGAAGTCGATGTCGACGTCGGGCATGGAGATGCGCTCGGGGTTGAGGAACCGCTCGAAGATCAGCCCGTGCGTGATCGGGTCGAGGTCGGTGATGCCCATGGCGTACGCGACGATGGAACCGGCCGCCGAGCCACGGCCCGGGCCCACCGCGATGCCGTTGTTCTTGGCCCACATGATGAAGTCGGCGACCACGAGGAAGTACCCGGGGAACCCCATCTGGATGATGATGTCCATCTCGTACTCGGCCTGCTTCTGCCGGTCGTCCGGGACACCCGAGGGGTAGCGGCGGGCCATGCCGCGCTTGACCTCCTCCTGGAACCAGGTGATCTCCGTGAAGCCTTCCGGGATCTCGAACTTCGGCATCAGGTCGCGCTTCTCGAACATGCCCGAGGTGTCGATCTGCTCCGCCACCAGGAGCGTGTTCGCGCACCCCTCCTGCCAGGCGTCGGACGAGTCGATCGCGTACATCTCCTCGGCCGACTTCAGGTAGTAGCCCGTGCCGTCGAAGCGGAACCGGTCGGGGTCCGAGAGGTTCTTGCCGGTCTGGATGCACAGCAGCGCGTCGTGCGCGGTCGCCTCGTTGGCGTACGTGTAGTGCGAGTCGTTCGTCACGAGCGGCGGGATGCCGAGCTTCCTGCCGATGTCCAGGAGCCCTTCACGTACCCGGTGCTCGATCTCGATGCCGTGGTCCATCAGTTCGAGGAAGTACCGGTCCTTGCCGAAGATGTCCCGGTAGTCGGAGGCAGCCTTGAGGGCTTCCTCGGGCTGGCCGAGCCGCAGCCTGGTCTGCACCTCGCCCGAGGGGCAGCCGGTGGAGGCGATCAGCCCCTCCGACCACTGTGCGATGGTCTCCTTGTCCATCCGGGGCCACTTCTGCAGCCAGCCCTCCGCGTACGCGTCGGACGACAGCCGGAAGAGGTTGTGCAGGCCCTTCGCGTTGGACGCCCAGATCGTCTTGTGCGTGTAGCCGCCGGAGCCCGACACGTCGTCGCGCTTCTGGTGCGGCTGGCCCCACTGGATCTTGCGCTTGTGCTTGCGCGACGCGGGCGCGACGTACGCCTCGATCCCGATGATCGGCGTGACCTCCGCCTTCTTCGCCTGGTGGAAGAAGTCGTACGCCCCGTGGAGGTTGCCGTGGTCCGTCATCGCGATGTGCGACATGCCCATGTCCTTGGCCGCGGAGAACATGTCCGACAGCCGCGCGGCACCGTCCAGCAGGGAGTACTGGGTGTGCACGTGCAGGTGCGTGAACGGGCGGTCGGTCACGGCGGGGCCTCCAGCGGCAGGTCTCCAGGGACGTCGTGGAGTCTACGACCCGGCACTGACATCGACGGCGGCACTCGGGTTCCGCCGGCACTCGGGTTCCGCCCCGCGCGGCCGGGCACTCGCGGCGGCCCCCGCACGTTGCCGCTGCGGACGGGTCCCCGCCGGCCGCCGGCGGGGACCCACCGTGACCAGGCACCCGCCAACAGGAGGCACCAGACGATGTCGGCTCCCCGACCCGTGACACCAGCGGACGAGCAGCGCGGCGAGGAGATACTCGCCGTGTTCGAGACCGCGTTCGGCGAGCTGCTCGCGGCCGACCCCGCCGCGTTCCAGGTGAAGTTCCGCAAGATGGCGGCCTCCGCCTTCGCGTTCTACCGCGGCACGGCCTGCCTCTTCTACCACGACCTGGAGAAGGACGGCGGGGACCGCGCCTTCCTCGACGAGCGGACGGGCCGCGTGTGGATCCACGGCGACCTGCACGCCGAGAACTTCGGCACGTACATGGACGCCGGCGGCCGCCTCGTGTTCAACGTGAACGACTTCGACGAGGCGTACGTGGGCCCCTTCACCTGGGACCTCAAGCGGCTCGCCGCGTCCCTCGCCCTGATCGGCTACACGAAGGCGCTCAGCGACGCGCAGATCACCGGCCTGGTCGAGACGTTCGCCGCCGCCTACAGGGAGCGCATCCACGCCCTCGCGACGGGCGCCAAGAACGACGAGGTACCGCCGTTCACACTGGACACCGCGCGCGGGCCGCTGCTGACGGCGCTGCGCTCGGCGCGCTCGCGCACCCGGTTCTCGCTGCTCGACTCGATGACGGAGATCCGCGACTGGGAGCGCAGGTTCTCCGCGGGCGACGGCTCCGTCGAGCTGGACGCGGCGACCCGGTACAAGATCCTCGCCGCGTTCGACGGCTACCTGGAGACGCTGCCCGAGGCGAGCCTCGCGCGCCCGGACTCGTACCGCGTCAAGGACGTCGTGGGCCGCCGCGGCATCGGCATCGGCTCCGCGGGCCTGCCGTCGTACAACATCCTCCTGGAGGGCAACAGCGACGCCCTGGAGAACGACGTCGTCATCTACCTGAAGCAGGCGCAGGTGCCCGCCGTCTCGCGCCATGTCGCGGACACCGCGGCGCGCGGATACTTCCAGCACGAGGGGCACCGCACGGTGATCTCGCAGCGCGCGCTGCAGGCGCACGCGGACCCGTGGCTCGGCTGGACCGAGCTGGACGGCGCGGGTCAGCTGGTCGCCGAGATCTCGCCGTACGCGGTCGACCTCGACTGGTCGGACATCGACGACCCCGCGGAGATCGCCGGCGTCGTCGCGGACCTCGGCAGGGCGACGGCGACGATGCACGCGGCGGCGGACGACGAGAGCGGCCACACGCTGGTGCCGTTCTCCACGGAACGGGCCATCGACGCGGCGATCGCGGCGGACGAGGACGGGTTTGCTCCGCTGCTGACCGGCTTCGCCCACGCCTATGGCGCGCGCGCGAGGGCCGATCACCAGATCTTCGTCGACCTGTTCCGCAACGGCCGCCTCGACCGGGCCTAGCTCGATCTTCCATGTCCACGGCCCGGGAATGTCCGGGGCCAGGGCGGTAACGGTTACCGCTTCTTTAGATCCTCCTCACAGCCTCCCATGGCACACTCGATCCGATGGACATATCCGGGACGCAGCTGCGAGTGGCGCGGGCGGCAGTCTTCACGGCACTGGTCGTGACGCTGTCCGCCGGCTCCCACGTGCTGCTGTCCCGCTCACCGCTGCCGCTGTCCGTGCTCGCGGTGCTGACCGCGGCGGTCTTCGCCGCCGCCTACGCGACGGCGGGACGCGAGCGCGGCTTCTGGTCCATCGCGGCGCTGCTCGTGCCGCTGGAACTGGCGGCCGACACCGTGTTCACCGCGGGCCAGCAGGTCTGCTACGGGCCGTCCGGCGGGCCCGTCACGGGGTCGCTGCGGTCCGTGGGCTTCGACGTCCTGTGCGGCCACCCCATGGGCGCGCACCTGCCGGGCGTCGGGTCCATGGGCGCCCCGCAGGGGGCGGCGGCGGCGTTCCTCACCTCGCCGGACCACCCGTGGCTGCCGTGGGCGCTGCTCGCCGTCCACGTGTCGGTCGGGCTGCTGGCCGCCGCCTGGCTGCGCCGCGGTGAGGCGGCCGTCGCCGGGCTCGTCGGCACGGTCGCCGCGTTCGCCTTCCGGCCGCTGCTCGTCGCGGTCGGGGCGCTGGCACGCGGCGCGCACGGCGCGCCCCGCAGGGCGCCGCGCCCGGCGCTCGTGGACGTACCGCCGCCGGTCACCCGGTTCCTCGTGCACTCCGTGGGGCGGCGGGGGCCGCCCGTCCTCGCGCTCGGCACCGTCTGAGCGCGTCTTCGGCACGTCCCCCTTTCGTCTTGTGTCATCACACGGAGTGAACAGTCATGAGTGCACGCAACAACAGCGCCAACAAGGCCGCCGCACGGGAGCGCCTGCGCGCGGAGCGCGAGAAGCAGGCCAGGCGCGACAAGGTGCGCAAGCAGTCCATCGTCGCGGGCTCGGGCGTCGTCGTGCTCGCGATAGCCGCCGGCGTCGTCCTGCTGGTCCACAACGCCAACAAGCCCTCCGGGTGGGAGGCTGCGGCGAAGGTGACGAACGTCGTCGCGCCGAAGAACACCTCGGGCAAGGACGGCACCACCGTCGTCATCGGCAAGTCGAGCGCGAAGAAGACGCTGGTCGTGTACGAGGACTCGCGCTGCCCGATCTGCGCGCAGTTCGAGCAGACGGTCGGCTCGACGGTGCAGAAGGACATCGACGCGGGCAAGTTCAAGTTCCAGTACGTCGGCGCGACCTTCATCGACAACCACGACAACGGCGTGGGCTCGAAGAACGCGCTGTCCGCGCTGGGCGCGGCGCTCAACGTGAGCCCGGACGCGTTCCTGCACTACAAGAGCGCCCTCTACTCCACGAAGTTCCACCCGGACGAGAACACCGACAAGTTCAAGAGCGACAGCTACCTGATCAAGGTGGCCGACACGGTGCCGGAGCTCAAGGGCAACGCGGCGTTCCAGAAGGCCGTCAAGAACGGCACGTACGACGCGTGGGCGATGAAGATGTCCGCGAAGTTCGACAAGAGCGGCGTGCAGGGCACCCCGACGTTCAAGATGGACGGAAAGACCATCACGGTGCCGGGCACGACGAACCCGCCGATGACGGTCGACCAGTTCAACGCGGCGATCTCCAAGGCGCTGGGCTCGTAGCACACCGGCGGCCCCGCCGGGCCGTGGCGCGCGCGTCACGCCCCGGCGGGCCCCCGTCCGCCTTCGCCCGCCACGTCGGCCGCGAAGGCGAGGGCGGTGCGCCAGGTCTGCTCGGCCGCTGCCTCGTCGTAGTCCTCGAAGTCCGCGTCCGTGTACAGGTGGCCGACGCCCGGGTAGCGGAAGACCTCCGGGTCCGCGCCGGCGCGCCGCAGCCCCAGGTACCAGGCGGTGAGCCAGTCGTGCGGCTCGAAGACGTCGGGGTCGGCCACGTGCAGTTGCACGGGGAGGTCGTCCGCCGTCGCTCCCTGCGCGATGTCGGACGTGCCGTGCAGCAGGAGGAGCCCGCGCGCGTTCTCGTCGCCGAGCGCGAGGTTCTGCGCGATGGAGCCGCCGAGCGAGAAGCCCGCGTACAGGAGCCCCTCGGCGGAGTGCGGAGCCACGGCGGTCACGGCGCGCCGCAGCAGCTCGTCCTTGCCGATCGCGTCCTTGATCGCCAGGCCTTCGTCCAACGTGCCGGCGGTTTGCCCGCCGAAGAGGTCGGGCACGCGGACGGAATGCCCGGCGCCACGAAACCGATCAGCGGCGTCGTGGACGGCCTGACGCACACCGAGAGCCGAATGGAACAGCACGATCTCCATCCGGCCATCCTGCCATCGCCGACCCATCGGACCGGACACTGAGGGGATCATGAACGAAGCACTGCGACCACTGACCGTCCTCGGCGGATCGGTCGCGCTCACGCTGCTGCTCGGCTGGGCGGCCGACGTGCTGCTGCGGCGGCTGGACGAGCGCCACCACGACACGCCGCTGTGGGGGCTGCTGCGGCGTTCCGGGGTCCCGCTCCAGGTGGTGCTGCTGGCTTCGCTGCTGCGCGGCAGCTACCGGGCCACGCACTGGTCGTTCATCCACCGCCACGCGAACGCCATCGGGCAGCTGCTGTCGCTGGTGCTGATCGCGGCGGGCGCGTGGCTGCTGATCCGGATCGCGTCGGCGATCGTCGAGTCGTCGTACGCGCGCTACGCGTCGTCCACGCGCGACCCGATGCGGGTGCGCCGCGTGCGCACCCAGGTGCTGCTGATCATGCGGATCGTGACGGCGGTCGTGGTGATCGTGGCGGTGGCCGCGATGCTGCTGACGTTCCCGGACATGCGGGCCATCGGCACGTCGATGCTGGCGTCCGCGGGCATCGTCGGCATTGTCGCCGGTGTCGCGGCCCAGTCGACGCTCGGCAACCTCTTCGCGGGCTTCCAGATCGCGTTCGGCGACATGGTGCGCATCGGCGACACGGTCGTGGTGGACGGCGAGTGGGGCGTGATCGAGGAGGTCACGCTGACGTACCTGGCGGTGCGCACCTGGGACGAGCGCCGCATCACGATGCCGGTGTCGTACTTCACGAGCAAGCCGTTCGAGAACTGGTCGCGCGGCGGCGCCCAGATGACGGGCACGGTCTACCTGCAGCTCGACCACACGGCGCCGATCCCGCGGATGCGGGAGAAGCTGCTGGAGATCCTCGAGTCGTGCAAGGCCTGGGACGGCCGCAGCTGGAGCCTGGTGGTGACGGACACCACGGCCACCACCATCGAGGTGCGTGCGGTCGTCACGGCGAAGGACGCGGACGACATCTGGACGGTGCGGTGCACCGTGCGCGAGCAGCTCGTCGGCTGGCTCGCCGACCACCACCCGTACGCGCTGCCGCGGGTGGCCACGTCCCAGGCGGCGTCCCTGCGCACCCGGCTCACCAAGGCGGACGGCACGGTCCAGGCACCGCGGCCGCGCAGGACGGTGCCCGACGACGAGACCCCCGACATGGGCCGGGGCTGACGGAGCGCACCCCGCGCCGAGAGGCACGCCGGTCCGCGATGGTCGCGCAGGCCGCAGGCATCGCGCAGGCCGCAGGCATCGCGGAAGCCGCAGACGCCGCGCGGGCCGCGGGCCCCGCGCAGGTCAGCGCAGGGAGCGCATGTCCAGGTGGCGCAGCACGCGGTCCACGATCTCCGGGTCCGCGCCCGGCTCGTTCCTGGCCGACAGCACCTCGTGGCGCGCGGCCGACATCATGTCCCGCTGGATGCGCCGCAGCGTCTTCGCGTAGGACACGCGGCGCGCGAACCACTCCTTGCGCTCGTCCTCGACGACGATCGGGCTGATCCGCGCGCCGATGTCGAACGCCGTCCGTGTCAGCCGCTCGGTGAGCTCGTCGGGCAGCTCCTCGACATCCTCGATCTCCTTCAGCCGGTGGCGTGCCGCGCGCGCCGCGCGTACCGCGAGGCCGTGTTCGAGCTTGCGCTCCGCGTCCGTGTCGGACGTCACGCCGAGGCGCCGTACGAGCCACGGGAGGGTGAGCCCCTGCACCACGAGCGTCGCTATGATCACCGAGAACGCGATGAAGACGATCTCGTCGCGGCCCGGAAACGGGCGCCCGTCGTCCGTGGTCAGCGGCACCGCGAGCGCCAGCGCGACCGAGGCCACCCCGCGCATCCCCGACCACCACATGACGACGCTCTCCCGCCAGCTGGTCGGGATCTCCTCGTCCAGGTCGCGCAGCGAGTGCAGCTTCCTCGTGACCCAGGCCGCGGGCAGCAGGTAGAGGAACCGTACGACCACGACGACGCCCGCGATCGTCGCGCCCCACCTGACCAGGCTCCACACGTGGCCGCCGCCGATGCCGAACGCGTTGTGCAGTTCGAGGCCGATGAGGCCGAAAGCGACGCCGGTGACGAGCGTGTCCACGATCTCCCAGAACGAGTTGCCCGCCAGGCGGCCCATCACGTCGTCGGCGTCCGCCGTGTGTTCGGCGAGGAAGAGCGCCACGGTGAGCACCGCGAGCACGCCTGAGCCGTGCAGCTCGTCCGCCAGCACGTAGCTGACGAACGGCACGAGCAGCGTCAGGCCGATCTGCAGCGTCGCGTCGCCGAGCAGCGACATCAGCTTGTTGGACAGCCAGCCGAGCCCCAGGCCGACGGCCACGGCGACCACCGCGGACAGGACCAGCTCCCCTGCGGCCTCCGGCCAGGAGAACGTGCCGCTGACGACGGCCGCGATCGCGACGTCGTACAGCACGATCGCGACGACGTCGTTGAACAGCCCCTCGCCCTCCAGGATCGACACGAGCCGCCTCGGCAGACCCAGCGAGCCGGCGACGGCCGTCGCGGCGACCGGGTCGGGCGGCGCGACGAGCGCGCCGAGCGCGACGGCCGCCGCGACCGGAAGGCCGGGCACGATGGCGTTCGCGACGGTGGCGACGGCGACCGTGGTGATGAAGACGAGCGCGACCGCGAGCAGGAAGATGGGCCGCTTGTTCGCGGCGAACTGCCGCCAGGACGTGCGCTGCACCGCCGCGTACAGGAGAGGCGGCAGCAGCAGCGGCAGGATGTACTGGGGCGGCACGTGCACGTTCGGCACGAACGGCAGCAGCGCGCACACGATCCCGATGAGCGTCATCAGCACCGGCGGCGGCAGCCCGAGGCGCGTCCCGAGGGGCACGGTCACCACCGCTCCCACCAACAGCAGGAGCAGCAGGGCCAACTGGTCCACGGTTATGCCTCCGACGGTGCTCACGGGCCGCTGTGATCAGGTCGCTGTGATCAGGGTGTGATCAGGTCGCTGTGATCACGTCGCTCCAGCCTGCCAGCTCGCGGCGCGCGCAGGGCGCACGTCCCCCGTGACGCGCCTCACCAGGCCGGCGGCCGCGGGTCTCCCGTGGGCCTCACGGCCCGGCGGGCCGCCGCGTCAAAGAGCCCGCCGCATCGAGCGGTGCGGGATGCCGGCGTCGAGGAACTCCTCGCCGTACGCCGCGTAGCCGAGCCGCTCGTAGAACCCCGTCGCGTGCGTCTGCGCGTGCAGGTCCACCGCCGTGAGCCCGGCGGCACGCGCCGCGTCCTCGATACCGCGCACCAGAGCCGCGCCGACGCCGGTCCCGCGCGCCGCGCGCGTCACGGCGAGCCTGCCGAGCGCGCCGGTCCCCGGGTCGCCGCCGGTCACATCGGCGGCGCCGGGCCCGTACAGCAGCCGGCCGGTGCCGAGGGCGCTGCCGTCGGCGCCGACCGCGAGCACCTGGAGGGCGTCGCCGTCGCGGCCGTCGTACTCGAGATCCTCGGGCACGCCCTGCTCGGCGACGAAGACGTCCTTGCGCACCGCGAAGCACGCCGCCAGGTCCGCCGGACCCTCCGCAAGCCGCACCGCGTACACGGCCGCCGCGTCGCTCACGCGTTGCTCTCCCGGCTGACGGTGTCGAGCGCGTGCCGCAGATCGGCCGGGTAGGCGCTGGTGAACTCGACCCACTCGCCGTCCGCCGGGTGCTCGAAGCCGAGGCTGACGGCGTGCAGCCACTGCCGCGTCAGACCGAGGCGCTTGGCGAGCGTCGGGTCGGCCCCGTACGTCAGGTCGCCGACGCACGGGTGGCGGTGCGCGGACATGTGGACCCTGATCTGGTGCGTGCGGCCGGTCTCCAGCTTGATGGACAGCAGGGACGCGGCCCTGAACGCCTCCATCAGGTCGTAGTGCGTGACGGACGGCTTGCCGTCGACCGTGACCGCCCACTTGTAGTCGGCGGTGGGGTGGCGGCCCACGGGCGCGTCGATGGTGCCGCTCATCGGGTCGGGCAGGCCCTGGACGAGCGCGTGGTAGCGCTTGTCGACCGTGCGCTCCTTGAACTGCCGCTTGAGCAGCGTGTAGGCGCGCTCCGACTTCGCCACCACCATGAGGCCCGACGTGCCGACGTCGAGCCGGTGCACGATGCCCTGGCGCTCCGCCGCGCCCGAGGTGGAGACGCGGAAGCCCGCGGCGGCGAGGCCGCCGATCACCGTCGGCCCGTGCCAGCCGGGGCTGGGGTGCGCGGCGACGCCGACCGGCTTGACGACGACCACGACGTCGTCGTCGTCGTGCACGATGTCCATGCCCTCGACGGGTTCGGCGACGACCTGCACCGGGGCGGGCGCGCCCGGCATCTCCACCTCCAGCCACGCGCCGCCGGTGACACGGTCGGACTTGCCGACGGTCACGCCGTCGACCTGGACCTTGCCCTGTGCGGCCAGCTCGGCCGCCTTCGTCCGGCTGAGCCCGAAGACGCGCGCGAGGGCGGCGTCGACGCGCTCGCCCTCGAGACCGTCAGGCACAGGGAGTGTTCTGATGTCCGGAATGATGCCCGTCCCGTGATGAAGTGACCTGGACCGCGTCAGTTCCGGTGGACCGTCCCGTCCGGGTCGAGTCCGCGGAACGACAGCAGCACGACAAGAATGCCACCGCAGGTGATGGCCGAGTCGGCCAGGTTGAACACCGCGAAGTGGGCGGGGGCGATGAAGTCCACCACCGCGCCCTCGAAGATACCGGGCGAGCGGAAGACGCGGTCCGTAAGGTTGCCGAGGGCGCCGCCGAGCAGCAGGCCGAGCGCGATGGCCCAGGGCAGGCTGTAGAGCCTGCGGGCCAGCCGGGCGATCACCGCGATCACCACGGCGGCGATGATGGTGAAGATCACCGTGTAGGCCGCGCCGAGCCCGAACGCGGCGCCCGCGTTCCTGATGACCCGCAGTTCGAGGGCGTTGCCGAGCACCTTGACGGGCTCGTGGTACTCCAGCTTGGCGACGACGAGCAGCTTGCTGCCCAGGTCGAGGAGGTAGGCGACCACGGCGACGGCGAACAGCGCGATGATCCTGCGCTTCCCCTTGGGCCGCTCGGCGGGTACCGCGGCCTCGTCGTCGTCAACGTCCGGCGTACCGATGATGCGCTCCGCCTCTGCCACGTGAGTTCCTCGACAAGCTAGGTGAGAACCCGCCGGGTCCCTGGCGGGCCCTGCCGGTGCCTGTGTGGGAACGAGGGTACGGCACGGCGGGTCCCCAGGGCGCCGGTCAGGCCCTGCGCTCCTGCTTCTGCTTGTCCTCCACGCAGAGGGTCGCCCGGGGGAAGGCCTGCATCCTGGCCTTGCCGATCGGCTTGCCGCACACCTCGCACCGGCCGTACGTGCCGGCGTCGAGCCGCTGCAGGGCGCGCTCGGTCTGCTCCAGCATCTCGCGTGCGTTGCCCGCGAGGGCCATCTCGTGCTCGCGCGTGATGTTCTTCGTACCGGTGTCGGCCTCGTCGTCGCCGGCGCCGTCGGCCGAGTCCCGCATCAGCCCGGCGAGCGCGCGCTCGGACGAGGTGATCTCGGCGGAGAGCCTGGCGATCTCGTCCCTGAGGCCGGTGCGCGCCTCGGTGACCTCCGCCTCGGTCCAGGGGTCCTCGCCCGGCCTTACGGGCAGCTCTCCGGGCGCCACCGGGGCCGCGACGCCCGACGCCGCCCCGTCCCGCACCGCCGGGTCCTGTGCTGCGGCCGTGCCGGAACGGCCGCCCGCGGTCTTCTTCGCTGCCACCGTGTGCGCTCCTGTCTCGTCGGCCGCCGTGCCCTCGCGGGCGGCGCCGTGTCGCTTGTCATCGCCGGGGGCCCGGCTCGACGTCGCCTTCTTGGCCGCGGCCTTCTTGGCCGCGGCCTTTTTGGCGGGGGTCTCTTTGGCGGGGGCCTTTTTCACCGCCGTCTTGTGGGCCGCCGTCTTGTGGGCCGCCGCCTTCTTGGCGGGTGCCTTCTTGGCGGGTGCCTTCTTCGCGGCCGCCTTCTTGGCCGCTGCCTTCTTCGCGGGAGCCTTCTTCGCAGGTGCGTCGTCGGCGGGCGCCTTCTCCGCCGCCGCCTGATCGGCCTCCGGTCGCTCCGGGGACGACCCCTGGCCTGCCGCCGCGGATCCTGCCCTGGTCGTCTTCTTCGCCATGGCCGCGGCTCCCTCACATTCCGTGATCTTGCCCGGGGCTCGTGTTGGGACGATAAATCGACACCAGCCCGGCGGCAACGGGGCACGCCGCCCCCGCGCCCCTCTCCCCTGCCCTCTCGCCGTTCGCCTGCATCCGTTGTGCCCAGCTCTCCGCCGCGTAATCCGGCCGAATCGGGCGCCCGGCGGCCACCGCTGGGCCCGCCCGTCCGCATGTGGCCATTAGGGTCACGCGCGCCCCCTGGCCGGGCGCCCGGCAAAAGCGGTACTGCGCGGGCCGGCGCGGACCGTACACTGGGGCGAGCGAGAGGCGTGGATGGGGACGAGTAGCCCGAGAGCGGCCAGGAGCGACCCGGGGACGGTGCGAGCCCGGGGGCAGAGCGCGGAGCGAAGGATCACCCCTGAGCCGCCGGAAGAAAGCCCGCTGCACGACGGCGGGTGAGTAGAACCGGCAGCGCGACCCCAACGAGGGGGCCCGGGCGCGTGCGTGCCCGGCGCCAAGGAGGGTGGTACCGCGGGAGCCGAGTGCTCTCGTCCCTCCGGACGGAGATGCCGCAGTCCGCCGGAGGAAGCGCCCGATGACCGCACTGACCCCGACCTCGCCGCAGTACCGCCAGGTGCCGGCGCAGGTCGACCTGCCCGCGCTCGAACACGCCGTGCTCGACTTCTGGCGCGAGTCCAGGATCTTCGCCAAGTCCATGGAGCGGACCGAGGGCCGCCCCGAATGGGTGTTCAACGAGGGCCCGCCGACCGCCAACGGCATGCCGGGCGCGCACCACATCGAGGCCCGCGTCTTCAAGGACGTCTTCCCGCGCTTTCGCACCATGCGCGGCTACCACGTGCCGCGCAAGGCGGGCTGGGACTGCCACGGCCTGCCGGTCGAGCTCGCCGTCGAGAAGGAACTGGGCTTCGAGGGCAAGAAGGACATCGAGGCGTACGGCATCGCCGCCTTCAACGACCGGTGCCGCGCGTCGGTGACCCGGCACACGGACGCCTTCGCCGAGCTCACGAACCGCATGGGCTACTGGCTCGACATGGACAACGCGTACTGGACGATGAGTCCCGAGTACGTCGACTCCGTCTGGTGGTCGCTCAAGCAGATCTTCGGCAAGGGCCTGCTGGTGCAGGACTACCGCGTCGCGCCGTGGTGCCCCAAGGACGAGACGGGCCTGTCCGACCACGAGCTGGCGCAGGGGTACGAGACGGTCGTCGACCCGTCCGTCTACGTGCGCTTCCCGCTGACGTCGGGACCGCTCGCCGGCGAGGCGTCGATGCTGGTGTGGACGACCACACCCTGGACGCTCGTGTCGAACACGGCCGTCGCGGCCCACCCCGACGTGCGGTACGTCGTCGCGACGGACGGCACGGAGAAGCTGGTCGTGGCCGAGCCGCTGCTGGCCGAGGCGCTGGGCGAAGGCTGGGAGGCCACGGGCACGTCGTTCACCGGCAAGGAGATGGAGCGGTGGACCTACGACCGCCCCTTCGACCTGGTGGACTTCCCCGCCGACGTCCCCGCGCACTTCGTCGTCAACGCCGAGTACGTCACCACCGGGGACGGCACCGGCCTCGTCCACCAGTCCCCCGCCTTCGGCGAGGAGGACCTCAAGGTCGGCCGCGCCTACGGGCTGCCCGTGGTCAACCCCGTACGCCCCGACGGCACCTTCGCGCAGGACGTGCCGCTCGTCGGCGGCGTCTTCTTCAAGAAGGCCGACGAGGCGCTGACGGAGGACCTGCGCGCACGCGGCCTGCTGCTGAGGCACCTGCCGTACGAGCACAGCTACCCGCACTGCTGGCGCTGCCACACCGCGCTGCTCTACTACGCGCAGCCGTCCTGGTACATCCGCACGACGGCCGTGAAGGACCGGCTGATCGAGGAGAACGAGAAGACCAACTGGTTCCCCGAGTCGGTCAAGCACGGCCGGTACGGCGACTGGCTGGACAACAACGTCGACTGGGCGCTGTCCCGCAAGCGCTACTGGGGCACCCCGCTGCCGATCTGGCGGTGCGCGGGCGAGGAGGGCCACCTCCGTTGCGTCGGCTCGCGCGCCGAGCTCACGGAGCTCACCGGCACCGACCAGTCGGAACTCGACCCGCACCGCCCCTTCATCGACGAGGTCACCTTCGCCTGCCCCGAGTGCGGGAGGACGGCGACGCGCGTGGACGAGGTGATCGACGCCTGGTACGACTCTGGCTCGATGCCGTTCGCGCAGTACGGCTACCCGTACAAGAACAAGGAGCTGTTCGAGCGGCGCTACCCGGCGCAGTTCATCAGCGAGGCGATCGACCAGACGCGCGGCTGGTTCTACACGCTGATGGCGATCGGCACGCTCGTCTTCGACGAGTCGTCGTACGAGAACGTGGTCTGCCTGGGGCACATCCTCGCCGAGGACGGCAGGAAGATGTCCAAGCACCTGGGCAACATCCTGGAACCGATCCCGCTGATGGACCAGCACGGCGCCGACGCGGTGCGCTGGTTCATGGCGGCGGGCGGGTCGCCGTGGGCGGCGCGCCGCGTCGGGCACAACACGATCCAGGAAGTCGTCCGCAAGACCCTGCTGACGTACTGGAACACGGTGGCCTTCCAGGCGCTGTACGCGCGCACGTCGGGGTGGGCGCCGTCCGCGGCCGACCCCGCGCCCGCCGACCGACCGCTGCTCGACCGGTGGCTGCTGAGCGAGGCGCACGCGCTGGTGGCCGAGGCGACGCGCGCGATGGAGGCTTACGACACGCAGCGCACCGGCAAGTTGCTGTCCGCGTTCGTCGACGACCTGTCGAACTGGTACGTGCGCCGCTCGCGCCGCCGCTTCTGGCAAGGCGACAAGGCGGCGCTGCGCACGCTGCACGAGGTGCTGGAGACGGTGACGCGCCTGATGGCGCCGCTGACGCCGTTCATCACCGAGCGTGTGTGGCAGGACCTGGTGGTGCCCGTGGCGCCGGACGCGCCGGAGTCGGTGCACCTGGCGAGCTGGCCGGAGAGCGACCCGTCGGCGGTCGACCCGGAGCTGTCGCGGCAGATGGCGCTGGTGCGGCGGCTGGTCGAGCTGGGCCGTGCGACGCGCGCCGAGTCGGGCGTGAAGACGCGCCAGCCGCTGTCGCGCGCGCTGATCGCGGCGTCCGGGTTCGAGGCGCTGCCCGGGGGCTTGCGCGAGCAGATCACGGACGAGCTGAACGTGTCGTCGCTCGCGTCGCTGTCCGAGGTGGGTGGTTCGCTGGTGGAGACGACCGCGAAGGCCAACTTCCGTGCGCTCGGCAAGCGGTTCGGCAAGCGCGTCCAGGAGGTGGCGAAGGCCGTCGCGGCGGCGGACGCGGCGGAGCTGTCGCGCGCGCTGCGCGAGGGCACGGCGTCGGTGGACGTCGAGGGCGAGACCGTCTCGCTGGCGGCGGACGAGGTGATCATCACGGAGACCCCGCGCGAGGGGTGGTCGGTGGCGTCCGACTCGGGCGCCACGGTCGCGCTCGACCTGGAGATCAGCCCCGAGCTGCGCCTCGCGGGCCTGGCGCGGGACGCGATCCGCCTGATCCAGGAGGCACGCAAGAACAGCGGCCTCGACGTGGCGGACCGCATCGCCCTGCGCTGGGCGACGACGTCGGACGAGACGCGGGCGGCCCTGACCGGGCACGCGACGCTGATCTCCGACGAGGTGCTGGCCACGGACTACGCGGAGGGCGACCCGGACGGCACGTACGGGTCACCGTTCACGGACGAGGGCCTCGGCCTCACGTTCCACCTGCGCAAGGCGTGACACCAAGGGCCGGCCGCCTCCCTGCTCCCCTCGCGGGACGACGGGGGCGGCCGGCCCTGTCTCGTGCGGAGTGCATCCGAGGCATCCGCGCACGCGGAAAGGGCCGGGCCCGGGTCTCGTAAGACCCGGGCCCGGCCCTGCGTCCTGCCTGCCGACGGCGGACGTTCGCTCACACGCGCCGTACCGGCGCGCGACCGATCAGTTGTCGTCCTCGTCGATCAGGAAGCCGCGCATCGGCGACGGCGCCTGCTGCATCGGCTGCGGCGCCTGCGGCCGCACCGGTGCCATGGGCTGCGTCATCGCGGGCGACATCTGCTGCTGGCCGCCGTACGACGGGCCCGAGGACGGGCCGCCGTGACCGCCGCCCATCGAGGGGGCGCCGTTCATCGAGTGCCCGATCGAGCTCGCGCCTGCCGACGCCATGGAGGGCGACGGCGGGAGCGACGGCGCGGACGAAGGCGTACGCGGCGGGGCCAGCGAGTCGTCGGCCTGGGTCTCCAGCTGGCGCAGCTGGCTCTCCAGGTACGACTTCAGCCTCGTGCGGTACTCGCGCTCGAAGCCGCGCAGGTCCTCGACCTTGCGTTCCAGCGTGGCGCGCGCCGACTCGAGCGAGCCCATCGCGACGCGGTGCTTCTCCTGCGCGTCCCGCTCCAGCGCGTCCGCCTTGGCGCGGGCGTCCCGCTCCAGGCCCTCGGCGCGGCTGCGCGCCTCGCCGACGATCTTGTTGGCCTCGGACCGCGCCTCGGCGATCGCCTGGTCGGCGGTCTGCTGGGCGAGGGAGAGGACACGCGCGGCGCCGTCACCGTGGGGTCCGCCGGGCTGGCCGAGCTGCGGGGCGTGGCCCATCGGGCCGGGGCCCATCTGGCCGGGACCGCCCATGGGGCCGCCCATCGGACCGCCGGGGCCGCCCATGGGGCCACCCATCTGCTGCTGCAGCTGGCCGGGGCCACCCTGCATGGGGCCGCCCTGCATGCCCGGGCCACCCTGCATCGGGCCGCCCTGCATGGGACCGGGGCCGTGCTGGCCCTGCGGACCGCCGGGACCCTGCGGGCCGTGGCCCTGCGGACCGCCGGGACCCTGCGGGCCGTGGCCCTGCGGACCACCGTGGCCCTGCGGACCGCCGGGACCCTGGGGGCCGCCGGGGCCCTGCGGGCCGTGTGCGCTGGGGCCCGCGGGCAGCTGCGGCGGGCCCATTTGTGGGGGCTGCTGTTGTGCGGGAGGTCCGGATATGGCCGCAGGGACGGGACCGCCTGGTCCGCCGGGGCCCTGCGGGCCGTTCTGCCCCTGCCGGTCCTGCGGCTCGGGGGCCTTGCGCATGCCCTGCTGTTGCTGGTTCTGCGCGGCCGCTCGCGTGGCGGCGGCCAGCTTGGCGCGCAGATCCTCGTTCTCGCGGAGCAGGCGAGTCAGTTCGGCCTCGACCTCGTCGAGAAAGGCATCGACCTCGTCCTCGTCATAGCCTTCTCGGAGGCGGACGGTCGTGAACTGCTTGTTCCGCACGTCCTCGGGGGTCAACGGCATCTCTTCTTCACCTCTACGTAGTCGTCGGCAGTCGGCAAGACCGTATCGTCCACACTCATCCCGCGAACCCGCCTACGACGGAAATCAGGATGTAAACGATGATCATCAGAACGAAGAAGGACAGGTCGAGTGCCACGCCCCCGAGACGCAGCGGCGGAATGAACCGCCGCAGAACCTTGAGCGGTGGATCGGTGACAGTGTAGGTGGCCTCGAGTACGACCACCATCGCCTTCCCGGGTTGCCATGAACGTGCGAACTGGAAGACGTAGTCCATGACCAACCGGAAGATCAGCACGATGAGGAAGCACATCAGAGCGATGTAGATCACCTGCAGCGCAACGCCCATCCCGCGCGTCCCTCTCCCCTGACTCACTCGGTCCGGCCGTACGGCCGGTGTCGTACCCGGTGTCGTGTTCTCAGCTCTGGTTGAAGAATCCGCCCTCTGCGATGCGGGCCTTGTCCTCCGCCGTGACATCGACGTTAGCAGGAGACAGCAGGAACACCTTCTGGGTCACACGTTCAATGCTGCCATGGAGACCGAAGACCAAACCCGCGGCAAAGTCGACAAGTCGCTTCGCGTCGGTGTCGTCCATCTCGGTCAAGTTCATGATCACCGGGGTGCCTTCACGGAAGTGTTCCCCGATGGTACGGGCCTCGTTGTAGGTCCGGGGGTGCAGCGTGGTGATGCGGTAGGGCTCCCGCTCCGACACGACCTTGGGCATGATCACCGGTGCGTTCTTCTCCAGACTCGGGCGTTCAGGTGTGATGGATGCCACGGGGGCGATTCGCGCGGGTCGTCCGCTTTCCGCCGTCAGTGACACCGGTTCGCGTTCCCGCTCACGCTGCGGGGGCGGGCCCGGGACCCGTACGGGTTCCTCACGCTCGATCTGGTGCACGGGCTGGCGCCGGTGCTCCCGCTCGGGTTCGGGCTCGGGTTCGAAGTCGTCGTCGGGGTCGAAGCCCCTGCCGTCGTACCCATCGTCCTCCACGAGGCCGAGGTACACCGCCATCTTGCGCATCGCGCCGGCCATGCTCCGGTTCCTCCGCTCTGTGGTGGATCCTCGTCACCAAGTGTCCGCGATCCACTCGGCCTAGCCGCCTTTCAGCGGAAATGACCATATTTTCTACTCTGGTCCGACTTGCTTCGCGACGTTACCCGAGCCGGGGTCGGTCTCCGAGTACCGCCGTACCGACGCGTACATGTGTCGCACCCGCCTGTACAGCCTCTTCGAGGTCCGCGCTCATCCCCGCCGAGACCATGGTCGCAGCAGGATGGTCGGCGCGCAGGCGGGATGAGATTTCCATCAGCCGCTCGAACGCCGCCCGTTGCCGTCCCGCGTACGGTCCCGCGAGTGGCGCGACGGTCATCAGCCCGTCGAGCCGCAGTCCCTCGGACCCGGCCACCGCGTCGGCCAACTCGCCGACCGCGCCGGGTGCGACACCGCCCCTCGCGCCGCGCTCGCCGGACTCCGCGTCCAGCGCGACCTGGATGAGGCAGCCGACGTCGCGGCCGCGGCGCACCGCGGCCGCGGAGAGCGCGGCGGCGAGGCGCGGGCGGTCGACCGACTGGACCTCGTCGGCGTAACCGAGCACGGATCTCGCCTTGTTCGTCTGCAACTGTCCCACGAAGTGCCAGTTCAGCGACAGATCCGCGCACGCGGCGGCCTTGGGCCCGGCCTCCTGGTCGCGGTTCTCCGCCACGTCGCGGACGCCGAGTTCGTGGAGCGTGCGGACGTCTTCGGCGGGGTATGTCTTGGTGACCACGACGAGGTGCACCTCGCCGTGGTCCCGTCCCGCGGCTTCGCACGCGGCGGCGATGCGGCCGCGAACGGCGTCGAGATTGCGGGCCAGTTCGGCCTTGCGGTCGCTCATGTGGTCAGCCCAGCCAGACGTAGCCGGCGAGCCGGCCGGTGGTGCGGTCGCGGCGGTACGAGTAGTGGTCCGCCGACTCCCGTGTGCAGACGGGCGAACGGTGCAGGTCGCGCACGCCGAGCCGGGCGAGTTGCGCGTGGACGCCGGCGGCGACGTCGACGGCGGGGGTGCCCCAGCTCGTCTCCGCGTGCGCCTCGGGCACGGCGGCGCTGACGTCCTCGCGCATCTCACCGGGAACCTCGTAGCACCGCCCGCAGACGGCGGGCCCCGTGCGTGCGGTGATGCGGGCCGGGTCGGCGCCGAGTTCCGTCATGGCCGCGACGGCGGCGGGCACCACTCCGGCGACGAGGCCGGGGCGTCCCGCGTGCGCCGCCGCGACGATCCCGGCGGCCGGATCGGCGAGCAGGACCGGGACGCAGTCGGCGGTGAGCACGGCGAGCGCGAGCCCGCGTTCGGCGGTGACCAGCGCGTCCACCGGCGGAATGTCCGCGTCCGTCTCCCACGGGGCGGTGACGACCGCCACGTCGCTGCCGTGCACCTGGTTCATCCAGACCACGCGGCCCGCGTCGATGCCGAGCGCCTCGGCGGTCAGCTTCCGGTTGGCCAGGAGGTCGGCGGCACGGTCGCCGACCGCACCGCCGAGGTTGCGCTCCTCGTACGGAGCGGCGCTCACCCCGCCCCACCGGTCGGTGAAGGCGAAGTGGGCGCCGCCCGTTGTCGCGGTGTCGTTCCGTATCACTTCAGGAAGTCCGGAACGTCCAGTTCCTCGGCCGAGCCGTCCTGGTAGGGCGGGCGCGTCGGCGGAACGTGCGGGGTGGAGACCGGCGGCAGCGGCTTCTCGGCGACCGGGACGGCGGGCTCCGCCACCGCCGCGCCGGAGTCGTCGGGGGCCGGTACGGTGCCGAGGCCGCCGGAGACCGGACGGCCCCCGGCCGGCGAACGGGAGGCGCCGGGCTGCTCGTCACGCTTCGCGTTCGACGAGCCGAGCGCGGACTCGCGCCGCGTCGGCGGCTGCCCGCCGTCGAAGCCGGCCGCGATGACCGTGACCCTGACCTCGTCGCCGAGCGCGTCGTCGATGACCGCGCCGAAGATGATGTTCGCCTCGGGGTGCGCGGCCTCGCTGACGAGTTGGGCCGCTTCGTTGATCTCGAACAGGCCGAGGTCGCTGCCGCCCGAGATGGACAGCAGCACACCGCGCGCGCCGTCGATGGACGCTTCGAGCAGCGGCGAGGAGATCGCCATCTCCGCCGCGGCCACCGCCCGGTCGTCGCCGCGCGCCGAACCGATGCCCATGAGCGCCGAGCCGGCCTCGGACATCACGGACTTCACGTCGGCGAAGTCCAGGTTGATCAGGCCGGGCGTGGTGATGAGGTCGGTGATCCCCTGGACACCGGAGAGCAGGACCTGGTCGGCCGACTTGAACGCGTCGAGCACGCTGACCTGGCGGTCCGAGATGGACAGCAGGCGGTCGTTGGGGATGACGATGAGGGTGTCGACCTCTTCGCGGAGTTCGGCGATGCCGTCCTCCGCCTGGTTGGCGCGGCGGCGTCCCTCGAACGTGAACGGGCGCGTCACCACGCCGATCGTGAGGGCGCCGAGCGAGCGCGCGATGTTGGCGACGACCGGTGCGCCGCCGGTGCCTGTGCCACCGCCTTCGCCGGCCGTGACGAAGACCATGTCGGCCCCCTTGAGGACCTCCTCGATCTCCTCCCGGTGGTCCTCGGCCGCCTTGCGGCCGACCGCCGGGTTGGCGCCGGCGCCGAGGCCGCGGGTCAGTTCGCGGCCGACGTCGAGCTTGACGTCGGCATCGCTCATCAACAGGGCTTGCGCATCGGTGTTGATCGCGATGAACTCGACACCCTTGAGACCGACCTCGATCATTCGGTTGATGGCATTGACACCACCGCCGCCGACACCGATGACCTTGATGACTGCGAGGTAGTTCTGCGGTGCTGCCACGTCGAAGGCCTCTCGCCTCGGGTTGCGTGCCGCCGCGCTGCTACCTTTCCGCCGCGCGACGACTGATGCCGATTGGGACGGTCCGAATCGCCGACCCGAACCCTAACGTTGAAGTTTAGGGTTACCAGTGTGTCTGCTTCTTGGACTCTTCCGAACAGGACACTAAGTCGACAAGCGGCGGACGTTCAATGAACACGCCGAACCTCCCGTTTTTCTTTTCACCCTATGTGATCACCCGTAGCGCTGGCCAACCAGGGCCCCGGCCTGCGCACATGCGCGTCAACTCGCCGACGCGGCGGGTGCGCTGGGCGCGCTGACGTCGAAGTGGTCCGCCTTCGGGACGGCTTTCATGAGAGCGCCGAGTGCACGCGCCTTGGCCGCGCCGTCCTCGCCGCTCCCCCACATCACCGTAATGCCGCCGGTCAGCTTCACGGTGACGGAATCGTAGGAACGAACCTCAAGCTCACTGGTCTCACCGGCGACTTCGCGCGGGAGTGAGGCCCGCACGACCGCCGCCTCGCGCAGCAGCCGGGTGGTCGAGAAACGGGCGGACCTGGCGGCGGGGTCGAGCGACAATTTCAGCAGCGGAACGCCCGAGGGCGCTTTGGCCACCGTGTCGAATCGCACGCCGTGTGCGTCCACTTCCGTGAACCCCGCGCCTTTCCTCATGACGAGGGCGGGCGTTCGCTCGGTCACTTCGAGGGCGAGCGTGTGCGGCCATGAGCGCGACACGTCCACGGATTCGACGCGCGGCAGCCGGCGCTCGACGCGCGCCGCGACGGCGCCGGTGTCGAGGGAGGCGAGCGGCGACCCGATGGGCGCCCGTGCCGCGTCGGTCACTTGGCGTGGCGTCAGCACGTCCGTCCCCTTGACCTCGACGTGCGTGAGCTTCAGCCATGACGAGCCGTAGAGCAGCCAGAGGACGAGGCCGAACAGGACGGCCACGCCCGCGAGTACGACAATCAGCCTGCGTCGCGTGAGGCGAGGGCCCCGGCCCGACTGCTCGTCATCACGGCCGGGCTCCGACCGCGGTGGCCGCGCGTGCTGCTCGGCTGTGGTCGGTCCGGTCATGAGCCCCTGCCTCTCGCTCGGTCGGGTCACGCTGACCCGCGCCTCACGCCTGGCGGCGCGCGGCGATCGCCTCGTACACCATGCCGACGAGCAGGTCGTCGGCGTCCCTGCGGCCGAACTCCGAGGCCGCGCGGGACATCTCGTACAGCCGGTGCGGATCCGCCAGCACGGGAAGGACGTTGTTCTGCACCCACTGCGGGGTCAGTTCAGCGTCGTCGACCAGCAGGCCGCCGCCGGCCTTCACCACCGGCTGGGCGTTGAGCCGCTGTTCGCCGTTGCCGATCGGCAACGGTACGTACGCGGCGGGCAGCCCGACGGCGGAGAGTTCCGCGACGGTCATCGCGCCCGCGCGGCAGAGCATCATGTCGGCCGCGGCGTACGCGAGGTCCATCCGGTCCACGTACGGTACCGGGACATAGGGCGGCATACCCGGCATGTTGTCCACGTGCGGCATTTCGTTCTTCGGGCCGACCGCGTGCAGGATCTGGATGCCCGAGCGCTGGAGCACCGGGGCGACCTGCTGGATCACCTCGTTGAGCCTGCGCGCGCCCTGCGAGCCGCCGGAGACGAGCAGCGTCGGCAGGTTGGGGTCGAGGCGGAACGCCGCGCGCGCCTCCGGCCTGACCCTGGCCCGGTCGAGCGTGGCGATGGTGTGGCGCAGCGGGATGCCGATGTAACGGGCACCGCGCAGCTTGCTGTCGGGCGTGGAGACGGCGACGGCGGACGCGTAGCGCGAGCCGATCTTGTTGGCGAGGCCGGGCCGCGCGTTGGCCTCGTGGACGACGATGGGGACGCCGAGCCGCTTGGCCGCGAGGTAGCCGGGGAGCGCGACATAGCCGCCGAAGCCGATGACGCAGTCGGCCTTGGTGCGCTCCATGACCTGCTCGGCGGCCTTGATGGTGCCGCGCAGCCGGCCGGGCACGGTGATCAGTTCGGGTGTCGGCCTGCGGGGCAGCGGTACGGCGGGGATGAGCGCGAGCTCGTAGCCGCGTTCGGGCACGAGCCTGGTCTCCAGGCCGCGCTCCGTGCCGAGGGCCGTGATCCCGGTGGTGGGATCCGCCCTGCGCAGCGCGTCCGCGAGGGCGAGCGCGGGCTCGATATGGCCGGCGGTCCCTCCACCTGCGAGTACGACATGCACCGAAATTCACCGCTCTCCTGACGGCCGCCGCTTGACGCGCCGTCTCATCGTCATCCGTCCCAGTCCGCCCGGCATCCTGCCGAGGACGGGCCCCCGCACGGCAAGTGCCGCCTTCGCCGCGGGTTCCTGGCGCGCGAACGCGATCATGAGCCCGACGGCGAACATCGTCGGCAGCAGGGCGGACCCTCCGTAGGAGAACAGCGGGAGCGGGACGCCCGCGATCGGCAGCAGACCGAGCACGGCACCGATGTTGATCATGGCCTGGGCCATGATCCAGGTGGTCACGCCACCCGCTGCGTATCTCACGAAAGGGTCCTCCGTGCGTCCGGCCACGCGGATACCCGCATAGCCTAGAGCCGCGAAGAGGGCGAGCACCGACAGCGTCCCCGCCAGGCCCAGTTCCTCCCCCGTGATGGCGAAAATGAAGTCGGTGTGCGGTTCGGGAAGTTGGCCCCATTTCTCCACACTCGCTCCGAGTCCCGAGCCGAACCAGCCGCCGGAGGCGAGCGCGTAGAGGCCGTGCACGGCCTGCCAGCACTGGTCGTTGGGGCCAGGCGATCCCGCGCCGATGCAGTCGATGCGGCCCATCCGGTTGGGGCTGGTCTTGACGAGCATGGCGCCGATGGCGACAGCGACGCCGAGCACCCCGGCGAAGAGCCTGGTGGGCGCGCCGGCGAGCCACAGCAGGCCGAAGAGGATGGCGGTGAGGATGATCGCCGTGCCCAGGTCGCCGCCGAGCATGATCAGGCCGAGCAGCAGGAACGCGCACGGCACCAGCGGCACCAGCAGGTGCTTCCACTGGTTCAGCAGCCGCTTGTCCTGCTTGCGTGCGAGGAGGTCGGCCCCCCACAGGACGAGGGCGAGCTTGCCGAACTCGCTGGGCTGGAGCTGGAAGGAGCCGAAGCCGATCCAGTTCTGGTTGCCGTTGACGGCCACTCCTATCCCTGGAACCTGGACGAGCGCCATCAGGAACACGGTGACCACGAGCATCGGGTAGGCGAGCGCGCGGTGCAGCTTGATCGGCATCCGGGTCGCGGCGAGCAGCAGCACACTGCCGATGACCGCGGCGAGGAACTGCTTGCGGAAGAAGTAGGAGGCCGGAAGCGAGAGCTCCAGCGCCTTGATCATGGAGGCGGAGTACACCATGACGAGGCCGAGCACGGTGATCAGCACGCTGCTGCCGATGATCAGGTAGTACGCGGTGAGCGGCCGGTCCCACGCGCGTCTGAGCTGCTCGTACCTGCGCCGCAGCCCCGCTCCGTGCGGCGGCCCGGCCGGCGGGCGCGGGGCGCGGGGGCGCGAGGCGGGGAGGGGGGCGGGGG
>NZ_JAGIQL010000095.1 GCF_017813245.1 Streptomyces montanisoli | reverse complement strand
AGCCCCTCCGATCTGCACGCAGCGCGTGCTGCGCGCCCAGCCGGTCCTGCGCGGCGGACAGCGCGCGCGACAGCAGCAGCGCGGTGCGCCGGTCGTCTTCGGTCAGGTAGCGGTTGCGGCTGGAGAGCGCGAGCCCGTCGTCCTCCCGTACGGTCTCCACGCCGACGATCTCCACCGGGAAGTTCAGGTCGCGGACCATCCGGCGCACGAGTGCGATCTGCTGGGCGTCCTTCTGCCCGAAGAACGCGAGGTCGGGGCCCGTGAGGTGGAGGAGCTTGGCGACGACGGTGAGCATCCCGTCGAAGTGGCCCGGCCGCGAGGCGCCCTCGTAGCGGCCGCCCATGGGCCCGGCGGCGATGGTCACCTGCGGGTCGCCGCCCGGGTACACCTCGCCGGCCGACGGCGCGAAGACGGTGTCGGCGCCGGCGGCGCGCGCGGCGGCGAGGTCCGCCTCCAGGGTGCGCGGATAGCGGTCCAGGTCCTCCCCCGCGCCGAACTGCAGCGGGTTGACGAAGACCGTCACGATCACGAATCCGTCGCGGCCCACCCGGGCGCGCGCCGCGCGTATGAGCGTCGCGTGCCCCTCGTGGAGCGCGCCCATCGTCATCACGACGGCGACGGGTGCGCCCGGGCCGCGCCGCTTGAGCAGCCGGTCGAGGTCGTCCTTGGTGAACGCCGGCTCGAAGGCGCGCGCGCCGTCGGCGCCGGCGTGCGCCCCCGCGGCCTCGCTGCCGCCGGGAGCCGTTCGTCCGGCGCTCATGACGCGCTCCCGTCCACGGGGCCGCCGTTCGCGGCGGGGCCACCGTTCGCCGCGCCCCCGCCGTCCGCGAGGACCCCCAGCAGGTCCTCCGCCAGTTCCGCCTTGAGCAGGCCGCCCGCCAGCGCGCGGTCCGCCGTCGTGCGCGCCATCGCCAGATATCCGGCCACGGCGGCAGGCGCGTGCCTGCGCAACTCCGCCACGTGTGCCGCGACGGTGCCCGCGTCACCGCGCGCGACGGGGCCCGTCAGCGCCGCGTCCCCCGACCGCAGGGCGTTGTCCAGGGCGGCGCCGAGCAGCGGGCCGAGCATCTTGTCGGGCGCGGAGACTCCGGCCGTCCGCAGCAGCTCCATGGCCTGGGCGACCAGGGTGACCAGGTGGTTCGAGCCGATGGCCAGCGCCGCGTGGTACAGCGGGCGCGACTCCTCCGCGATCCACTCGGGCTCGCCGCCCATCTCGATGACGAGCGCCTCGGCCGCGAGCCTCAGCTCCTCGGGGGCCGTCACGCCGAACGAGCAGCCCGCGAGGCGCTGCACGTCCACGGACGTGCCGGTGAACGTCATGGCGGGGTGCAGCGCGAGCGGCAGCGCGCCCGCGCGCAGCGCGGGGTCGAGCACCCGGGCGCCGTACCGGCCCGAGGTGTGCACGAGCAGCTGCCCCGGCCGTACGGCGCCGGTCTCCACCAGGCCCTCGACGAGGCCGGGCAGCGCGTCGTCCGGCACGGTCAGCAGGATCAGCTCGGCCCGGGCGAGCACGTCGGCAGGGGTGACGACGGGGATGTCGGGCAGCATCTCGGCCGCACGGCGGCGGGACGCGTCGGACACCCCGGACACGGCGACGGGCCGGTGCCCCGCCATGGCGAGCGACGCGGCGAGCGCGGGGCCCACGCGGCCCGCGCCGACGACACCCACCGTCAGGCGGGCGGGGCGGTCCTTCGGGTCAGGGGTGCCAGGAGGTGGTGTGGCTGTCACGCGAGGTGCCTTCCGTTCCAGTCCGCGGTGGGTACCGGACGTTTCCCGGCCATGCTACGCCAGCGGGATCCGCCGTCCCCGGCTGTCCTCAGGCTGTGGAAAACCCTTGGCCAGGGCCTCCCCCGCAGGTGATGATGCGCCTCATGGCAGACGAGGAACAGCAGGCAGAGGCCCCTTCCGGGCCCTCCGCGGAGGACGAGAAACGCGCCGCACGCGCGCGCAGGCGGGCGGCGCTCGGGGGCGCGCGCAGGACCCTGCGCGACGGCTTCTCCAGCACGCTGCGGGACCGGCTCGCGGAGCTCACGCGGACCGCGGGCGACGTCCACGACCTGGACGAACGCGCCGACATCTACGGCGACGGCGTGGTCGAGGCGCTGGAGCAGCGGGTGGCAGGGCTGCTCGGCTTCCCCGCCGCCGCGTTCTTCCCGACCGGGACCATGGCGCAGCAGGCCGCCCTGCGCTGCTGGGCCGGGCGCACGGGCAACTCCACCGTCGCGCTGCACCCGCTCGCGCACCCCGAGATGCACGAGGAGGACGCGCTCACCGTCCTCACCGGGCTGCGCACCGTCCACCCCACGACCGAGCCCCGCCACTTCACCGCCGACGAGGTCCGCGGCCTCGGCGAGCCCTTCGGCACGCTGATGCTGGAGCTGCCGCTGCGCGACGCCGGGTTCCTGCTGCCGTCCTGGGACGAGCTGACCGCCCTCGTCGACGCGGCACGCGAACGCGACGCCGCCGTGCACTTCGACGGCGCGCGCCTGTGGGAGTCGGCCACGCACTTCGGCCGCCCTCTTACAGAGGTCGCGGGCCTCGCGGACAGCGTCTACGTGTCCTTCTACAAGTCCCTCAGGGGCCTCTCGGGCGCCGCGCTGGCCGGCCCCACCGACCTGATCGCCGAGGCACGCTCCTGGCGCCACCGCTACGGGGGCAACCTCTTCCAGCAGTTCCCCACCGCGCTCTCCGCACTGGCGGGCCTCGACCGCGTACTGCCCGAGCTGCCGTCGTACGTGGCACACGCGCGCGTGGTCGCCACCGCGATCGGCGAGGCGTTCGCCGCCTCTCCCGGTGTGCCGTGGTTCCGGGTGCACCCGGACCCGCCGCACACGCAGGAGTTCCAGGTGTGGCTCCCCTTCGACGCGGACGTCCTGACCGAGGCGGCGGTCAGCCAGGCGGAGGAGACGGGGGTCGCGCTGTTCGGCATCTGGAACCGCGCGGGAGCCGCGCCGGGCCTGTCGATGACGGAGGTGTCACTGGGCGCGCCGGCGCTGGAGTGGACACACGAGGACGTCCACGCGGCGGCCACCGACTTCGCGTCCCGCCTCCCGCGGGCGTAACCCCTGCGCGGGGCGCCCGCCCTCTTCGGGCCGGTACGCCCCGCGCGCGTACGGACGTGGGACGCCCGTCCCGACCCGGGCCTGGGCCGCAGCGCGTCCCGGCGCCGTCCGGGCCCGGGTCACGGCGCGTACCGCCATCGCCCCCGGCGCCGTCCGGGCCCTGGCGCCGACGGACCGCCCCAGCACCTGCGCAGGCGCGCGACCGTAGCGCGCACCGGCACCGGTCGGCTTTCATCGAAGCTGGGCGAGGCAGGCCCCGGCAGTGGCCCGGTGCCGCCCAGGCGCTGGCGCCCCGGGGCGCCAGCGCTTGCGCAGGTACGCAGGTACGCGGCCGCTGAAGCTTGGCCCCCGTCCGGGCGCGGGTCGCGGCGCGTACCGGAAGCGGCCCGGCGAGGCCGGGCCCGGGGCGGGCGAAGCCGGGCGGGCGCGGCCTGTCGTCCCGGGTCAGGCCGCGCCGCCGCCTGCGCGGACCAGGCCCGTTTCGTAGGCGAGTACGACGACCTGGACGCGGTCGCGCAGGCCTAGCTTCGTGAGGATGCGGCCCACGTGCGTCTTGACCGTCGCCTCGGAGACGAACAGCCGGCCCGCGATCTCCCCGTTCGACAGCCCCTGCGCGACCAGCAGCATCACCTCGCGCTCGCGCTCGGTCAGCCGTCCGACCTCGCCACCCTGCGGCTCCGGCGTGCCGCTCGGCAGCATCGGCGAGAAGCGGTCGAGCAGGCGGCGCGTGGTGGACGGCGCGACCACCGCGTCGCCGCTGTGCACCGCGCGGATCGCGTTCAGCAGCTCGCCGGGCGGCACGTCCTTCAGCATGAAGCCGCTCGCCCCCGCCTTGAGCCCGGAGAACGCGTACTCGTCGAGGTCGAACGTCGTCAGGATGAGCACCTTCGGCGCGTCGGCCCCCGCCGCGCAGATGCGGCGCGTGGCCTCGACGCCGTCGAGGCGCGGCATGCGGACGTCCATCAGGACGACGTCGGCCTTGGTGGCGCGCAGGATGTCGATCGCCTCCGCGCCGTCGCCTGCCTCCGCCACGACCTCCATGTCGGGCTGTGCGGCGAGCACCATGCGGAAGCCGGTGCGCAGGAGTACCTGGTCGTCGACGAGCAACACACGGATCGGCGTCTGCGACATCAGCGGCTTCCCCAGTTCCTGACGGGCGTCTGCACGCGCGTCACTTCGAGTGGTCGTGTGTGTGCTGTGCGGGCGCGGCCCGCGCGTGCGGCAGTCACGGCGCTCACCCTGCGGCCTTCAGCGGCAGCAGCGCGCTGATACGGAACCCGCCGCCGGGCCTCGGCCCGGCGTCCAGCGTGCCGCCGACCATACCGACGCGTTCGCGCATGCCGATCAGCCCCTGGCCGTGCCCGTCGGCGCCCCGGTCCTCCTGCATCACCTGCGCGACGCCCCGGCCGTCGTCCTCCACGAGCAGCCCGAGGCCGTCGTCGAAGTAGACGAGCCTGACGCTCGTGCCGACATCGGGGCCGCCGTGCTTGCGGCTGTTGGTGAGCGCCTCCTGCACGATCCGGTACGCGGTCAGCTCGACGCCGCTCGGCAGCGGCCGCGGCGTGCCCTCGACCTTGAAGTCGACGGTGATCCCGGCCTGCCGCACCTGCTCGACCAGCACCTCGATCTGCTCGACGTCGGGCTGCGGCACATACTCGCCGCTCTCCTTGCCGTCCTCGCTGCGCAGCACGCCCAGCAGCCTGCGCATCTCGGCGAGTGCCTGCCTGCCCGTGCCCGAGATGGTCTGCAGCGCCTCCTTGGCCTGGTCGGGCGCCGCGTCCAGCACGTAGGCGGCGCCGTCGGCCTGGACCACCATCACGGAGACGTTGTGCGCGACCACGTCGTGCAGCTCGCGCGCGATGCGGGCGCGTTCCGCCGCGACGGCGACCTTCGCCTGCGCCTCGCGCTCCTTCTCCAGCCGCGTCGCGCGCTCCATCAGCTGGTCGAAGTACGCACGCCTGGTGCGCATGGAGTCACCCAGCACCCACGCGAGCACGAACGGCACCACGAGGACGAGCGTGAGGAAGAAGCGGCCACCCGTGCTGACGTCCTGCATGGGCCAGCGCAGCTGCGCGACGGGAGCCGCGGCGATCCCCCCGACGAGCGCGAGCCGCGACGCCCAGGGGCGCCCGCCCCGCGCGGCGACCGTGTAGATCGCGACGAGCATCCCGAAGTCCGGCACGCCCGGCCGCACGCCGAGCACGAGCTGCGCGACGCCCAGCACGGCGGCGAGCACCAGCATCGCCTCGGGCGCCCTCCTGCGCGCCGCGACGACCACGCTGAACGCGACCCCCACGAACAGGCACATCAGCCGGGGGCCCGCGCCGAACGACTCGTTGAGCGCCCATGCCGAAGACAGCCCGAGGAGCACGACAGCGAAGAAGCTGTCGACGCCCGTGGGGTGTCTGCGGAGGAAATCGTAGAGGCGCTGCACGTAACCCAGCGTAGGCAGGCGGACAAGGCGAGAGGGTCAACCGGAGGGCCGATCCGGTCGGCGGAAGCGTACTCCCCAAGGTGGAGACTTGGCCCGTGGCGAGGGAGAGAAGTCAAGAGGGCGCGCGGGGCTGGCGCGAGGCGACGGAGTGCGCCCTGTACGGGCGGGACGGCTTCTACCTGCGCACCCGCCCCGCGGCCCACTTCCGCACCTCCGTGCATGTCTCCGGGCACTCCGCCCTGTTCGCGGCGGCGGTGACGCGGCTGCTCGCGGCGACGGCCGGCGCGCTGAACACGCGCGAGGTGGCGTTCGTGGACATGGCCGCGGGAAGCGGAGAGCTGGCCACGGCGGTGGCCGACGCGGCGGCCACCGCGCACCCGTCCCTGTCCGTCCCCGTGTACGCGGTGGAGCGCGCGCCGCAGCCCGCCGGGCTCGACCCGCGCGTGACGTGGCTTCCAAAACCGCCCGACGGCGTCACCGGGCTGCTCTTCGCCAACGAGTGGCTGGACAACGTGCCCGTGGACGTCGCCGAGACCGGCGCGGACGGCGTGCCCAGGTACGTACGCGTCCACGCGGACGGCACGGAGGAGCCGGGCGCCGAGGTGGCCGGGGAGGACGCCGCCTGGCTGGCGCGGTGGTGGCCGATCGCCGGCGCGGCACCGGGCACGCGCGCGGAGATCGGCGCCCCGCGCGACGAGGCGTGGCGCCGTGCGGCCGGCTCGCTGGCGCGCGGGCTCGCCGTCGCGGTCGATTACGGGCACACGCGCGCGTCCCGCCCGCCGCTCGGCACCCTCACCGGGTTCAGGGAGGGCCACCAGGTGCGCCCCGTGCCGGACGGAAGCTGCGACCTGACGTCTCACGTCGCCATGGACGCCGTCGCCCCGCATGCCACGCGCGTGCCCCAGCGGACGGCGCTGCGCGCCCTGGGCGTCTCGGGCGCGCGCCCGCCGCTCACCCTCGCCACCACCGACCCCGCCGCCTACGTGCGGGCCCTGTCGGGCGCGGGCGAGGCCGCTGAGCTGACCGCGCGCGGCGGCCTCGGCGACTTCACCTGGCTGCTCGACCCGGTCGGCGTGGACCTGACCGACATGGGCCTGGCCGGCGTGGACCTGGCCGGCGTGGACCTGGCCGACTTGGACCCGGCCGGTATCGAGCGGCTCGCCGGCCGACCGCCGTACGGCCGCGATCCTCGGGCCCCCGGTCCTCTGCGAGACTGAGCGCATGACGGACAGCGCCGGCGCCAGCACCACCGTCTCCGTCGGTGGCGGTGCGGAGAGCACCGACATGGTGCTCAACATCGGACCCCAGCACCCGTCGACGCACGGCGTGCTGCGGCTGCGGCTCGTGCTCGACGGCGAGGTCATCAGGCGCGCGGAACCCGTCATCGGATACATGCACCGTGGCGCCGAGAAGCTCTTCGAAGCACGCGACTACCGGCAGATCATCATGCTCGCCAACCGGCACGACTGGCTGTCGGCCTTCTCCAACGAGCTGGGCGTCGTGCTGGCCGTCGAGCGGATGCTTGGCATGGAGGTCCCGGAGCGCGCCGTGTGGACGCGCACGCTGCTCGCCGAGTTGAACCGGGTACTCAACCACCTGATGTTCCTCGGCTCGTACCCGCTGGAACTCGGCGGCATCACGCCCGTCTTCCACGCCTTCAGGGAGCGCGAGGAGCTCCAGAACGTGATGGAGGAGGTCTCCGGGGGCCGCATGCACTACATGTTCAACCGTGTCGGCGGCCTCAAGGAGGACCTGCCGGCCGGCTGGGCGGGCCGCGCGCGGCACGCGGTCGCCTCCGTGCGGTCCCGGATGGACGTGTACGACCGGCTCGTGCTCGGCAACGAGATCTTTCGCGGACGCACGCGCGGGGTCGGTTACCTCGCGCCGGACACCGTGCACGCGTACGGGGTGACGGGGCCCATCGCGCGCGCGTCCGGCGTCGACTTCGACCTGCGCCGCGACGAGCCCTACCTCGCGTACGGCGAACTGCAAGGCGCCCTCACGGTGGTGACGCGCGATGAGGGCGACTGCCTGGCGCGCTTCGAGTGCCTGCTCGAACAGACGCACAACGCCCTCGCGCTGGCGGACGCGTGCCTCGACCGGCTGGCGGGACTCGCGCCGGGCCCGATCAACCAGCGGCTGCCCAAGGTGCTCAAGGCGCCCGAGGGCCACACGTACGCCTGGACGGAGAACCCCCTCGGGGTCAACGGCTACTACCTGGTGTCGAGGGGCGAGAAGACGCCCTACCGGCTGAAGTTGCGCTCCGCGTCCTTCAACAACATCCAGGCGCTCACCGAGCTGCTGCCCGGCACCCAGGTCGCCGACATGGTCGCCATCCTCGGCTCGCTGTTCTTCGTCGTCGGGGACATCGACAAGTAGCCCCGCTCAGCGGGCCGGCGGCGGTGCTCAGGAGCCCAGCGCGCTGCGCAGGCCGCCCACTTCGAGCTGCTCCGTGTCGTCGTGCTCGGTCAGGTCGATGACCGCGGACTCGATGACCTCGGGCTCGGTGGCCTCAGGCTCGGCGCGCACCTGTTCCGGCGCGTCCCCGGCGGCCCGATGCTCCTCGTGCTCCCTGCCACCGTCCCGCGCGCCCTCGTGGCGCGTCCCGTCGTGGCGCGTCCCGCCGTGCTGGGCACCCCCGTGCTGGGCGCCGAAGAAGTCGAAGCCGCCGCCCGAGCGCTGCTCAGGGCGGTGCTGCGTACGCCGCGCGTACGGGACGATCGCGGACGGCGTCGCGGCACGCCGCGCGGGCAGCGCGGGACGCGGGGCCTCTGCCTCGGCCTCGTCCTCCGCCGCCGCCGGCCGCGCACCGCCACCCAGCGCGCGCCGCGCGGCCGGTGCGGGGAGTGCCGACCGGGCGGATAGCGCCGCCTGGCGCGCGCTGTTCGCGGCGAGTTCGTCGAGCGCCTTGCTCGCCATCAGGAAGGCGGACGGCGTCGGCACACCGCCCGCGGCCAGCGCCCTCGGCTCCACCGCGGCCTCGATGGCCAGCCTGCGGCGCCCTTCGAGTGCGCTCGCGCGCTCCGTCTCCGCCGTCGCGTACCGGCGCAGCAGCGCCGCGTGCTCGCCCCGCAGTCGGGCCAGTTCGACGCGCTTGGCCCGCAGCTTGCCCTCCAGCTTCGTGCGGATACCGCGCGCCTCGTCGACGTCGGCCTCCAGTTCGGCGACGCGCTCGTCGGTCTTCCACTGGTCGCTCTCCCGCGCGCGCGTCAGATCCGCGACCCTGCGACCCGCCTCGCGGTCCCAGCCGCGCATGAAGGCCGCGCCCGTCACCGCCGCGACCCCGGCCACGGCGGCGAGCCCCCGCAGGACGAGCGGATCCGCGAACGCCCAGGCGCCCCCCGCGCACACGACGGCGGCCGCCGCGACGGACAGCGGGGGGAGGATCTTGTGGAGGGGCGGGGAATGGCGGTGGCGTCCACGTGGCATGGCGCGAAATTTACCGCGCGATTGCGCCGAACGGGTGTAAGGAGCGGCAATTTCGCCGGTCCGTTTTCCGGACCTTCACGGCGAGCCCGACGGGCCCCGCCATCGGACCGCCGGTCCCGCACCGGGCGGCCTCCGCTCCTGCTGCTCCCCTCCCACGACGCTGGCCATCGGGGCAGAGGCGGACTAGGGTGCTCAAAGCGCCCCAGTCCCCGGCGACCCTGATGTCACGGCCGCTGAGGTGATGAGCATGAAGCAGAACTCTCCGGACACACGCGCCGTCGAGGACATAGCGAAGGGCACGCGGGCGGACCGGGAAGCGACGGAGACCCGCCGTCACGCATCCGATCTCTACGGACGGCACGCGGAGGCCCTCTACTCGTTCGCGCTTTTCCTGTACCAGGATGCGGGCCAGGCCGAAGAGGCGCTGGTCACGACGTTGGCCTGGGGGGCGGCCGCGCGAGTGGGCAGGCCCGCCGACACGGGAGCGGAGCGCCGCCTGCTCACCTCGCGGCTGCTGCTCGGCCATCGCCGGAGCACCGCGGGCCGCAGCGGTCACCTGGACCGTCCGGAACGCCGCCACGCCTCCACGATTCCGCTCTCACTTCACGAGAAGACCGTTCTGGGGCTCGTCATGTTCGGGGAGCTGACCTATCGGCAAGCGGCATCGCTCACCGGTGCGTCGGCGGCCTCGGTGGCCGACAGACTGCGTTCGCTCCTGCACAGGGCGAACACGTTCGACGAAGGGCGGCCCGTCCCTCCCGTTCGTACCGCGACGCGGGAGGGACGTCAGTGACGACATCGCCGTACCGCACAGAGCCGTCGCGTTCCCCGTCCCCGGCCCCCACCGCCGCGGATCGGAGGCGGACCCGGGTACGGGCGGGCTGCCCCTGATCGCGGAACCCACGAGGGTCGCCCCGCGCGACGCCCGCGAGCTGACGAGGCTGTTCCTGGTGCGGCTCACCGAGCTGGAGGAGGGCTCGCCCGAGTACCAGTACGCCCGGAACACGCTGATCGAGATGAACGACTCCCTGGTGAGGTTCGTCGCGCGCCGGTTCCGCAACCGGGGCGGCGGCCAGATGGACGACATCGTGCAGGTGGGCCAGATCGGCCTGATCAAGGCGATCGACCGCTTCGACGTCTCCCGCGGCGTCGACTTCACCACGCTGGCGGTTCCCTACATCTCCGGGGAGATCAGGCGGTACTTCCGGGACTCCACCTGGGCCGTCCACGTTCCCCGGAACCTCCAGCAGCGCTGCATCGACCTGGCCAGGGCGGCGGACGAGCTGGTGGACCGCCTCGGCCGGCGCCCGACCGTGGCGGAGTTCGCGGACCACCTCGGCCTCACCCCGCGCGAGGTGTCCGACGGGCTGCGAGCCGCCAACGGCTACGTCGCCCAGTCCCTCGACGCACCCCTGGAGAGGGGCAGCGGTACCGGGCGGATCCGCAACCACGCTCCCGCCTTCGGCGAGACGCTCGGACAGGAGGACACGGGCATGGAGCTCGTGGAGGACCTCCACACGCTCGCCCCGCTCCTCGACCGGCTCGACGCGCGCCAGCGCCGGATCATCCAGCTCCGCTTCGGCCAGGAGATGACGCAGTCGCAGATAGGCGCCGAACTCGGCGTGTCCCAGATGCATGTCTCGCGTCTGCTGCGGGACATCATCGCCGGGCTTCGCGCCGGCATGCTCACCGACCAATGAGAAGCCCGCGCGGCGGCGGCCTTGGGGGCCGCCGGTAACCACGGGGAAGTGTGAGGGCGCCGTGACCGGGGCAGGGGACTGGTCACGGCGCCGCCACGCGGCTCCCGGCCCGCCGGGCCGGGGAGGCTCTCAGTCCTGTAGCGATGATCCTTCACGTAGGCTGGAAACCGGACGAGAGGCGGCGATCGGTGATCAGTGCCGAGATGACCGAGATCCTCCGGACCCTGCACGGCCAGCCCGGGGCGCTGACCGACGGCTGCGCGGCCGTGCTCGGCGTGGACCACCTCGTGCTGTCCCTCGCGCTCGACGGGCAGGCCGACGGGCAGGCGACGGAGCAGCTGTGGTCCTCGGGAGAGGTCGGCACGTCCTTCGAGGACCTGCAGTTCACACTCGGCGAGGGCCCCGGGCACGACGTGCTGCGCACCGGGCGGATGGTCCTCGAACAGGACGTGGCCGAGGTGGCCGCGGACCGTTGGCCCGCGCTGCTTCCCGCCATGGCGCACCTCCCGATCAAGGCCGTCTTCTGCCTCCCGCTGGTGATGGGCGGTATCACCCTCGGCTTCCTCACCGCGGTGCGCTCCACGTCGGGGGCCATGAACGGCCAGGAGATGGACGACGTCATCGCCCTCGTCGGCGCCCTCACCCTCCAGTTCCTCGCGGCCGACGACGCCCAGGTCGATTCCTGGGTGGGCGAGCCCATGGACGGCGGGCTGCACCGCGAGGTCGTCCATCAGGCCACCGGCATGCTCAGCGTCCAGCTCAGCGTCTCGCTGTCACGGGCACTGCTGAGGCTGCGTGCTTACACCTACAGTCATGACAGGTCCATCATCGACGTCGCCCAGGACATCGTGTCCCGACGGCTTCGGCTGGACGAAGGCGATTCCGATTCCGATCCGGACCCGGATCCACCCGAGGAGACGAGGGGATGACTTCCATGTCCCGCGAGCAGCAGGTATCGGCGGTCTTCCTGCAGGTCGCGGACTCGCTGATCGACGACTTCGACCTCATCGACTTCCTCGAGCAGCTGTGCGGCCACTGCGTGATGCTGCTCGACGTGTCCGCGGCCGGCATCCTCCTCGCCAACGAGAAGGACACTCTGCACACGGTCGCGGCCTCCGACGAGACCACCGAGATGCTGGAGCTCTTCGCCCTCCAGCACGACCAGGGGCCGTGCCTGGAGTGCTACCACAGCGGGAAGGCGCGGACCAACATCGACCTCGACGACAGTGCCGCGGTCAGCGCCTGGCCGCGGTTCGCGTCCCAGGCCCGGCGGAGTGGTCTGCACACGAGCCACGTGTTCCCCCTGCGCCTGCGCGACCGCGCCGTGGGCGCCCTCAACCTCTTCCACCACGGTTCGCAGAAGCTCTCGTCGCAGGACTCCTCCCTGGCCCAGGCCCTGGCCGACGTGGCGACCATCGCGCTCCTGCAACAGCGCGACCTCGGCCGGGAACAGCAGGAGAAGGCGCAGCTCCAGTACGCGCTCACCAGCCGCATCACGATCGAGCAGGCCAAGGGCATCCTCGCGGAACGCTGGAACAGCACACCCGACACGGCCTTCCACGCCCTGCGCGCCTACGCCCGCACCCACCGGCTGCGGGTCTCCGACTGTGCGCGCCAGATCATCGACCAGACCCTCGACTCCAAGGACATCCCCCATCCGTAGCGGCGCAGGCCCGCCGGCGGATGTCGTCCTCAGTCCAGCCGCTTGCCCATCCACACCAGCGCCGCGGGGATCTCACGCTTCCACGTGTTGTAGTTGTGCCCGCCGCTCGGAAGGATGATCGACGACACGCGCGCGGGCGCCTTCACGGCCGCGATGAAGCGCTGCGTGGACGCGAGGTTCTTCTCGCCGTGGCGCGAGGTCGTCACGAGCAGCGACGTCCCGGGCGGGTTCTCGTGGTGCAGCATCCACATCAGGTCGGCCTGGTGGCGCAGCGTCTCGTCGCCGTGGAAGAGGTCGCCCGTCGTCGTGTCCTCCGCGGCCTTGTAGTACGCGGAGAGCCCCACGGCAGCACCGAAGTCGTGCGGGTGGTGCATGGCGATCTTGAGGGCGCAGTAGCCGCCCGTGGAGTCCCCGATGATCCCCCAGTGAGTCAGCCCCGGCCCGACGCGGTAGGAGTGCGTGATGACGTCGGGGATGTCGCGCGCGAAGTACGTCTCCGTCTGCGGGCCGTGCGGCACGTCGACGCACTCGGTGTCACGCGGCGGCGCCACGGTCGGCCGCAGCATCACCAGCACCATCGGCTCCATCCGGTGCGCCGCCGCCTGGGCCCTGGCGACGGTCGGGTAGTCGAGCCGCGAGACGAGCGCCTTCGCCGCGCCCGGATAGCCGGTCAGCACGATCGCGGCGGGGAAGAGGTGGTGCTTGTACCGCGGCTGGAAGTACTGCGGCGGCAGGTAGACGTACGCGGCGCTGACGATGTGGCTGCGCGGGCCCGCGATGTCGGTCTCCCGCACGAGCCCGCGCCGTGACGCGGGGCCGCCCAGCGGTATGCCGGCGCTGATCGGCGTCTGCGCGGCCGTGACGACGCCCGACGGGTTCGTGTCGTGCGCCAGCACGGTCCCCATGCCGGTCTCCCGGCCGAAGAGGTCGTCCCAGGACGCGTAGAAGAGGAACGAGCGGTTCGCCACCAGGGCGACGGCCGCGAAGATCGCCACCTGCGTGGCGAACAGCAGTCCTACGCGGCCGAGCACCGGCCGCACCCCCCGCCGCGCCAGATGTGGCCAACGCCACACCGTGAGCGCGAACAGGACCACCGCCGCGAAGACGGCGACGGCCAGGACTTTATGGCTGGTCAGACCCATGACGTGCGTTCCCCTCCTGTCGAACTTTCCCCAACGGGTGAACCTGCGCCTTCAAAGCCACGTCATAGGAAACGCATACGGCCCCGGCCACCGCACGGTGGCGGAGGCCTTGGCATCACGATCACCGGGCGACTTTGGGAAGCGATGGCTGTGCCGGTAGATGGGGACAAATCAGGATCGGTTCCACGGGAGGGCTCCGGCTCGTCCGCCGGAGCGACCACGAAGGGGGCCGGAACCCAGCGCGGCGGGGGCGCGGACCGGCGCGCGGCGCGCCGGTGGGCGCCGTGGCCCGCGCCCCGGAGCGTGCCCTCGCTGATCGGGTCCGCCTGCATGCTGATCGCGCTGATAGACATCGCGTCGGGTGTCTTCCCGCGGTTCAGGCACAGCCGCGTGCACGCGCTCGCCGAGGTGCTGCCCGGCGCGGTCGGCCCGTTCGCCGCCGCGCTGGCCGTGAGCGTCGGAATGCTGCTGCTGTTCCTCGCGCACGGCCTCAAGCGGCGCAAGCGGCGCGCCTGGCGCGCGGCGGTCGTCCTGCTGCCCGCCGGGGCCGTGGCCCAGTTCAGCTACCGGCACTCGCTCGTCGGCGTCCTGCTCTCGCTGCTGCTGCTCGCGCCGCTGATCGTGCACAGGGCGCAGTTCGCCGCGCTGCCCGACCCGCGCGGCCGGTGGACGCCGGTGGTGAACTTCGTCGCGATGGCTCTCGGGTCCATCGGCATCGGCCTGATCGTCGTCAGCGTGCACCCGCACCACACGCGCGGCATCCCGAGCTTCGACGAACGGCTCGAACACGTCGTGTGGGGCCTGTTCGGCTTCGAGGGACCCATCGACTACCGGGGCCCGACCGACGACCTCGTCGCGTACACGCTGGGCGCGCTCGGCCTGCTCACCGCGCTGACCACCGTCTTCCTGGCGCTGCGCCCCGAGCAGCCGGTGGCGCGGCTCACCGACGAGGACGAGCGGCGGCTGCGCGAGCTGCTCGCGCGGCACGGCGGGCGCGACTCGCTCGGCCACTTCGCGCTCAGGCGCGACAAGGGCGTCGTCTTCTCCGACAGCGGGAAGGCCGCGGTCTGCTACCGGGTCGTCTCGGCGGTGATGCTCGCGAGCGGGGATCCCATCGGGGACGTGGAGGCCTGGCCGGGCGCGATCGAGCGGTTCATGCGGATGGCGGAGGCGCACTCGTGGATCCCCGCCGTGATGGGGTGCAGCGAGACGGGCGGCGAGGTCTGGACGCGCGAGACCGGGCTCGACGCGCTCGAACTGGGCGACGAGGCGGTCGTCGAGGTCGCCGACTTCTCGCTCGGCGGGCGCGCGATGCGCAACGTGCGGCAGATGGTCAAGCGGGTGGAGCGCGCGGGGTACGAGACGCGCGTGCGGCGTGTGCGCGACGTGCCGCAGGAGGAGCTCGATCGCATCAGGCGCGCGGCGGCCGACTGGCGCGGCAGCGGCACGGAGCGCGGCTTCTCGATGGCGCTCGGCAGGATCGGCGACCCGCAGGACGGCGACGCGGTGATCGCCACGGCGCACCGCGCCGCGCCGTCGGCGGACGGCGACGCGCCCGGAGCGCCCGGCGGCGCGGAGGCGGCGCCGTACGGCGACCTGAAGGGCGTCCTGCACTTCGTGCCGTGGGGGTCCGACGGCATCTCGCTCGACCTGATGCGGCGCGACAGGTCCGCCGACCCGGGCCTGAACGAGCTGCTGATCGTCGCGACGCTCCAGGCCGCCGAGGGCCTCGGCGTGCGGCGCGCCTCGCTGAACTTCGCGATGTTCCGCTCGGTGCTCGCGCGCGGCGAGCGGCTCGGCGCCGGGCCGGTGCTGCGGGGCTGGCGCGGCATGCTCGTGTTCCTCTCGCGGTGGTTCCAGATCGAGTCGCTGTACCGCTTCAACGCCAAGTTCCAGCCACGCTGGGACCCCCGCTTCCTGGTCTTCCGCAACGGGCGCGACCTGCCCCGCATCGGCTTCGCGGCCATGCAGGCCGAGGGGTTCCTCACCCTCCCGGTGCGCGGCCTCGCACGGGTGGCGGAAGCCGAGCCGTGCGTCCACGTGCCACGCGGCACGGCCGCGCGGGGCCCCGGCGCCCCCGAAGCCCCCGCCGACCAGCGGGGACCGGCCGAGGGCCGCCGCCGCACGAAGGTCTGAGCACCCCGCACGTCAAGGAGAGGCGCGGAGGTCCACGCTCTAGGGTGGGCACATGGAGACCACGACGCAGAGTGGGCGCGGCACGGTCGAGGGGCTGCCCGGATGGGACCGGTGCGCGGTCATGGGCGTCGTCAATGTGACGCCTGACTCGTTCTCCGACGGCGGGCGGTTCTTCGACACCACGGCGGCCGTGAAACGCGGCCTCGACCTCGTCGCGCAGGGCGCCGACCTGGTCGACGTCGGCGGCGAGTCGACCCGGCCCGGCGCCAGCCGCGTGGACGAGGACGAGGAGCTGCGGCGCGTGCTGCCCGTGGTGCGCGGGCTCGCCTCCGAGGGCGTCGTCGTGTCCGTGGACACCATGCGCGCGAGCGTCGCCGACCGGGCGGTCGCCGCGGGCGCCGTCCTCGTCAACGACGTGAGCGGCGGCCTCGCCGACCCGGCGATGGTGCCCGCCGTCGCCGCGGCCGGCGTCCCCTTCGTCGTCATGCACTGGCGCGGCTTCAGCGAGAACATGAACAGCCGCGCCGTCTACGGCGACGTCGTGGCCGAGGTCCGCGACGAGCTGCGGGCACGGATGGACGCCGTCGTCGACGGCGGGATCAGGCCAGAGCTGCTGATCGTCGACCCCGGCCTCGGCTTCGCGAAGAAGGGCGCGCACGACCTCGCGCTCATCGCACGCCAGGACGAGCTGCGCGCGCTCGGCAGGCCGCTGCTGGTCGCCGCCTCCCGCAAGAGGTTCCTCGGCCGCGTCCTGGCGGGCGACGAGGGCGCCCCGCCGCCCGCGCGCGAACGCGACGCGGCCACCGCGGCCGTCTCCGCCATCGCCGCCTCGCACGGCGCCTGGGCCGTCCGGGTACACGAGGTACGGGCCACAGCCGACGCGGTACGCGTCGCACGCGCGATCGAGGGGGCGGCGAAATGACCGAGAACCGCGGCACGGCACCCACGGACAGCGAGCTGGTGGAGCGCACGAACACCGAGTTCTACGAGGCCATGGAACGAGGCGACCTGGAGGTCCTCTCCTCGCTCTGGGTCTCCGAGGGCGACGACGGCGCTGACGGCTCCGAGGACCTGACACCGTCCTGCGTGCACGTGGGATGGCCGGTGCTGACGGGCCGCGGCGAGGTGCTCCGCTCGTACGCGCTGATCATGGCGAACACCGAGTACATCCAGTTCTTCCTGACGGACGTGACGGTCGCGGTGGCCGCCGACACCGCGCTCGTCACCTGCACGGAGAACATCCTCAGCGGGGCGCCGCCCGAGGAGGGCTCGGAGCTCGGGCCGCTGGTCGGCCAGCTCGTCGTCGCGACGAACGTGTTCCGCAGGACATCCGGTGGCTGGAAACTGTGGTCGCACCACGCGTCGCCGGTACTGGCCGAAACGGACGACAGCGACAACGGCGACGGCAGCGGCGACGACAACAACGGAATCGACGAACCACCCTCCTGAGTGGGCCGCCGGCCCACGGGGGTTGGCCGGCCCGGGCACGGGGTATGGGCGCCGCTACCCCCGCATACCCGGGCCCCGAGAGCCAGTGCTGTCAGTGCCCGACGGTAGATTCGAACGAAGGTGCGCGGCGGCGGGATCGCGGGCGAGCACCTCCGACGAACGACGACAGCAGGAGTGATTCGCGTGGATCGTGTCGCGCTGCGCGGCCTCAGGGCCCGCGGGCACCACGGTGTCTTCCCCCATGAGCGGGAAGAGGGCCAGACGTTCGTGGTGGACGTGGTGCTGGGCCTCGACACCGCCGCGGCGGCGGCCGACGACGATCTCGCGAAGACCGTGCACTACGGCATCGTGGCCGAGGAGGTCGTGGCCGTCGTCGAGGGGGATCCCGTCGATCTGATCGAGACGTTGGCGGAGCGCATCGCCCAGCAGTGCCTGAGCAACGACGGCGTGCTGGAGGTGGAGGTGACGGTCCACAAGCCGGACGCACCCATCACCGTGCCCTTCGACGACGTCACCATCACCATCACCCGGAGCCGAGTATGAGCAAGCACGACACGTACGGCACGGGCGGGGCACCGAGCGACCCCACCGTGCAGCCGGTGCCGGCGTCCGTGATCGCCCAGGTGGACGCGGCGGACATGACGCTCTCCAACCCGAAACGCGCGGTGCTCGCGCTGGGCTCCAACCTGGGCAACCGCCTGGAGACGCTGCAGGGCGCGGTGGACGCGCTGGAGGACACCCCCGGCGTGCGGGTCAAGGCGGTCTCGCCCGTCTACGAGACGGAGCCGTGGGGCGTCGAGCCGGGCAGCCAGCCCTCGTACTTCAACGCCGTCGTCCTCGTGAAGACCACGCTGCCCCCGTCGTCGCTGCTCGAGCGCGGCCAGGCCATCGAGGAGGCGTTCGACCGGGTACGCACCGAGCGGTGGGGCCCGCGCACGATCGACGTCGACATCCTCGCCTACGGGGATGTCGTCTCCGACGACCCGGTGCTGACGCTGCCGCACCCCAGGGCCCACCAGCGCGCCTTCGTCCTCGTGCCGTGGCACGACATCGACCCCGAGGCGCGGGTGCCGGGCCGCGGCGCGGTCACGGAGCTGCTGACGGCGGTCGGCCAGGACGGCGTCGAGGTCCGCGCCGACCTGGAACTCCGTCTCCCCGAATAGATCGCGCACCAGACCGTTAGGCTCGGGGCTGACTTTGCGGCACATCTTCGAAGGGCGGCTTTCCGGGTGAGGCAGTTGCGGATCGGCGTCCTGGCCGGGATCCTCCTGGCCGTCGGCGTCCTGTCGTGGGGCGGCGCGCGCCTGTGGGACTCGCTGGGGAATCTGCCGAGCGTGCCGGCGGGCGCGCCGATCGTGCTGGCCGCCATCGCCGTGATCCTCGTCGCCACGGCGCTGTCCATCCGCACGCGCCTGCGCGCCCAGCGCGAGCGCCGGCCCGAGGCGAAGGGCGTCGACCCGCTGGTCGCCGCGCGCGCGGTGGTTTTCGGCCAGGCGGCGGCGCTCGTCGCGGCGCTCGTGGCGGGCATGTACGGCGGTACGTGCGTCTTCCTGCTGTCCCAGCTGTCGATCCCCGCGCGCCGCGACCAGGCGATCTACGCCGGGTTCTCGCTGCTTGCAGGGGTCGGTGTGATCGCCGCCGCGATCTTCCTGGAGCGGGTGTGCAAGCTGCCGGACGACGAGGACGACGACCACGGGACGAGCGCCGGCGCCTAGGCGGCCCTCGCCGAGGCGGCCCTCGCCGAGGCGGCCCCGCCACGGCGCCTCAGCGCGCGAGGATCAGGCTCATCGCTTCCGCGCGCGTGGTGGAGTTGCGCAGCTGTCCCCGCACCGCGGACGTGATGGTCTTCGACCCCGGCTTGCGTATCCCGCGGACCGACATGCACATGTGCTCGGCCTCGATCACCACGATCGCGCCGCGCGCTTCGAGGATCCGCATCAGGGAGTCCGCGACCTGCGTGGTCAGCCGCTCCTGCACCTGCGGGCGCCGCGCGTAGACGTCGACGAGGCGCGCGAGCTTCGAGAGACCGGTGATCTTGCCGCTCTCCGCGGGGATGTAGCCGATGTGCGCGACGCCGTGGAACGGCAGCAGGTGGTGCTCGCACAGCGAGACGATCTCGATGTCCTTGACCAGGACCATCTCGTCGTGGCCGAGGTCGAACGTCGTCGTCAGGACGTCCTCGGGCTCCTGCCAGAGCCCCGCGAGGATCTCCTTGTACGCCCGCGCCACCCGGCCCGGGGTGGCGCGCAGCCCCTCGCGGTCCGGGTCCTCGCCTATCGCCATGAGCAGTTCGCGCACGGCGTTCTCGGCGCGCTTCTCGTCGAATACGCCGATCGGGCCCTCGCCGTCCAGCGTCACCGGGTCCGTCATGTGCTCCTCGTTCCTGTGCAAGACAATGCCGCGCCCCCCAAGGCTAGGCCGTTACACCTAGAACCTGGGGGGCGCGGCGGACATTCCGGACCGGACGTGGCCGGTCACACACCCGTCAGTTGTCGGGGCGCTCCTCCGGGACCTGCTCCGTCGGAGACTCCGTGCCCTTCGTCAGCGACGCGGGGCCGTTGCCGTTGGTGCCGGCCGCGCCATTGGTCAGCGCGAGCTCCTTCGGCGAGAGCACCGGCGGGCGCGTCGACGGCGTGCGCCGCGTGGAGCCCGTCCACGCGGGGCGCATGGGGCGCTTGACGACGGTGGAGAAGATCTCGGCGATCTGCTCCTTGCCGAGCGTCTCCTTCTCCAGCAGCTCCAGCACGAGGTTGTCGAGGACATCCCGGTTCTCGACCAGGATCTCCCACGCCTCGTTGTGCGCGGTCTCGATGAGCTTCTTGACCTCTTCGTCGACGAGCGCCGCGACCTCTTCCGAGTAGTCGCGCTGGTGACCCATCTCACGGCCGAGGAACGGCTCGCTGTCGCTGTTGCCGAACTTGATCGCGCCGAGGCGCTCCGTCATGCCGTACTGCGTGACCATCGACTTGGCCGTGGACGTGGCCTTCTCGATGTCGTTGGCAGCACCGGTGGTCGGGTCGTGGAAGACGAGCTCCTCCGCCGCGCGCCCGCCCAGCATGTAAGCGAGCTGGTCGAGCATCTCGTTGCGCGTGGTGGAGTACTTGTCCTCGTCCGGCAGGACCATCGTGTAGCCGAGTGCACGGCCTCTGGAGAGGATCGTGATCTTGTGCACCGGGTCGGAGTTCGGTGAGGCCGCCGCGACCAGGGCGTGTCCGCCCTCGTGGTACGCGGTGATCTTCTTCTCCTTCTCGGACATGATCCGGGTCTTCTTCTGCGGGCCCGCCACGACGCGGTCGATCGCCTCGTCCAGGAAGTGGTTGTTGACCAGCTTCTGGTCGCTGCGCGCGGTCAGCAGCGCCGCCTCGTTCAACACGTTCGCCAGGTCCGCGCCGGTGAAGCCGGGCGTACGGCGGGCGACGGCGCCGAGGTCGACGTCGGGCGCGACCGGCTTGCCCTTCTGGTGGACCTTGAGGATCTCCAGACGGCCCTGCATGTCCGGGCGGTCGACGGCGATCTGCCGGTCGAACCGGCCGGGGCGCAGCAGTGCGGGGTCGAGGATGTCGGGCCGGTTCGTGGCGGCGATCAGGATGACGCCACCCTTCACGTCGAAGCCGTCCATCTCGACCAGCAGCTGGTTCAGCGTCTGCTCGCGCTCGTCGTGGCCACCGCCGAGGCCCGCGCCACGGTGCCGGCCGACGGCGTCGATCTCGTCGACGAACACGATCGCCGGGGCGTTCGTCTTCGCCTGCTCGAACAGGTCGCGCACGCGGGACGCACCGACACCGACGAACATCTCGACGAAGTCGGAACCCGAGATCGAGTAGAACGGCACGCCCGCCTCGCCCGCGACAGCGCGCGCGAGCAGCGTCTTGCCCGTTCCGGGCGGGCCGTACAGCAGCACACCCTTCGGGATCTTGGCGCCGACGGCCTGGAACTTCGACGGCTCCTGGAGGAACTCCTTGATCTCCTGGAGCTCCTCGACGGCCTCGTCCGAGCCGGCGACGTCGGAGAACGTCGTCTTCGGGGTGTCCTTGGTGATGAGCTTGGCCTTGGACTTCCCGAACTGCATGACGCGGGAGCCGCCGCCCTGCATCTGGTTCATCAGGAACAGGAACACCACGACCAGCAGCACGAACGGCAGCAGCGAGAGCACGACCGAGAGGAACGGGCTCTGCTTCGACGGCGAGACCGTGTATCCCTTGTCGATCTTCCCGGCGTTGTACTTCTGCTGCAGCTCCTTGGCGAGCGTCGACCCCTGGCTGCCGATGTAGCTGGCCTGGATCTTGTCGCTGCCCGCTACCTTCTGACCGCTCTTGAGATCAACCTTGATGACTTGATCGTCGCCAGTGGTCAGCTTGACCTGATCGACCTGGTTCTTGTCGATCGCCTGAACGACCTGGCCGGTGTCCACCGTCTTGTAGCCGCCTCCCGTGGAGACGACATTCATCAACACGACCACGGCGAGGACGGCCAGCACGATCCACATGACCGGCCCACGGAAGTATCGCTTCACGTCCATCCATACGAGGCGGTGACGCCCCGTCCCTCCTGCCCGTAGGTAAATGCTGCTGTGAGATAGAGACTGCTCTTCGGACGGTACCCCAGCATCAGCGATCGCGGTCGCACGGTGCTGGTGACAAACCCGCCTTCCCCTGCTCCAACGCGGCGAGGCAGGGAGTGGTTCCCGAGGCAACCATGATGTGTGCGCATCAGCCGCACGGGAGCCGGGCCCGGGGGCCTGGGATCACGCGGAGGGGAGCGCCGCGCTCCCCCCGCCTGGTCAGCCGCCGTAGACGTGGGGCGCGAGCGTACCCACGAAGGGCATGTTGCGGTACTTCTCAGCGTAGTCGAGCCCGTAACCGACCACGAAGGCGCTGGGGATGTCGAACCCGATCCACTTCACGTCGATGGCGACCTTTGCGGCATCCGGCTTACGCAGCAGGGTGCAGACCTCGAGCGAGGCCGGCTCGCGCGAGCCCAGGTTGGACAGCAGCCACGACAGCGTGAGCCCCGAGTCGATGATGTCCTCGACGATCAGGACGTGCTTGCCCTTGATGTCCGTGTCCAGGTCCTTGAGGATCCGCACGACGCCCGAGGACTGGGTGCCCGCGCCGTACGAGGAGACGGCCATCCAGTCCATCGTCACGGGCGTGGACAGCGCGCGGGCCAGGTCCGCCATCACCATCACGGCGCCCTTGAGCACTCCGACCAGGAGCAGATCCTTGCCCGCGTACTCCGCGTCGATCTTCGCGGCCAGCTCCGCCAGCTTCGCGTCGATCTCTTCTTTGGTGATGAGCACCGACTGGAGGTCGGAGCCCAGGTCCTTGTCGTCCACCAATTCCACTTTCGTCGTCCGGCGTCCGCTGGCCAGGACCCTTCAGCCCCGCCGCAGGCAGGTTCAGCCCTGCCGGATGACCAGTCTGCCACCCTGCCTCAGCGCCTCGACGCGGCCCGGCAGGTTGATGCCCGACTGGCCGCGCCAGCCCGTGATCAGGCGGTCCACCTCCTCGATGTGCCGCGCGAACAGCGAGCCCGCCGGGGCGCCCGCCGTGATGGCCGCCTTGCGCAGCACCCGGCGGCGCACGGCGGGCGGCAGCGCGAACAGCTTGTCGATCTTCAGCTGCCCCGCGTCGTCACGCACGGACGTCTCGGCGTCGGCCGCCCACGCGTCCAGCGCGTCCGCGTCGTCGCGGGAGAGCTGCGCCGTACGGGCCAGGGCCTCCACGACACCCTTGCCGAGCGCCTTCTCCAGGGCGGGCAGGCCCTCCTGGCGCAGGCGCGAGCGCGTGTAGGCCGGGTCCACGTTGTGCGGGTCGTCCCAGACGGGGACGGACTGCGTCAGGCACGCCGTGCGCACGGTCTGCCGGTCGAGCTGGAGGAACGGGCGGCGGTAGCGGCGGCCCGTGCCTGACACGGCGGCCATGCCGGACAGCGAGCGGGTGCCCGAGCCGCGCGCGAGGCCGAGGAGGACGGTTTCGGCCTGGTCGTCGCGGGTGTGGGCGAGGAGTACGGCGGCGGCGCCGTGCCGCTCGGCGGCGGCGTCGAGGGCGGCGTAGCGCGCGTCACGCGCGGCGGCCTCGGGCCCGCCGTCCGTGCCGACGTCGACGGCGACGGACTCGACGGGGTCGAGCCGCATCGCGGTGAGCCGGGCGACGACCTCGGCCGCGCGGATGTCGGACCCAGCCTGCAGGCGGTGGTCGACGGTGATGCCGCCCGCCCTGACGCCGAGCTTGGGCGCTTCGAAGGCGAGGGCGGAGGCGAGGCCCATCGAGTCGGCGCCGCCCGAGCAGGCGACGAGGACCAGCGGGCCCGGGGCGGCGGACGCGCGGGAGTGGCCACGCGCGGCGGAGCCGGAGACGGCGAACGCCGAATGGTCGGTGAGGATGTCGTGGAGAACGCGGCGGACCGCCAGGCGTATCGCCGCGACCGCAGGATGGGGACCCATGTCCGGTGCCCTTCGTGAAAATGTCTACGGGGGGTGGTTCGGTCGTGTCCCGTGTGCACACCGGGACGGAGTTCGTCACTGAGAGTGCGTCGATGGTGACAGAACCGAGCCAATACCCGAGCATCGCACGCCTAGCCAGCCCTTACGGTCCCTCGGACGGGTGATAGCGGAGGCGTACATCTGCCACGGCCCCTGCCAAGCGCCCCGCCGTACGCCAAGACATGCGCCAGGGCATACGGCAGGGCCTCACGCCCGGTGAACACGGGCGATCCAGTCGGCCGGCTTGGCGATCTCCGCCTTCGTGGGCAGCGTGTTCGGCGACGTCCAGACCCGGTTGAAGCCGTCCATGCCGACCTCGTCGACGACGGCGCGCACGAACCGCTCACCGTCGCGGTACTGGCGCAGCTTCGCGTCGAGGCCGAGGAGCTTGCGCAGCGCCTGGTCGAGGCGGCTGGCGCCGCGCGCCCTGCGCTGCTGGAACTTCTCCCTGATCTCCGCGACGCTCGGCACGACCTGCGGCCCCACACCGTCCATCACGTAGTCCGCGTGGCCTTCGAGCAGCGACATCACGGCCGTCAGGCGGCCGAGCACCTCGCGCTGGCCCGGCGTCTGGACGAGCTCGACCAGGCTCGGCGACTCCTCGCGCTCCTCGCCCTCCGCGCCGTCCTGGCGGTTGCCCGTCAGGGACTGGGCGGCCTCCCTGAGCCGCTCGAGCATCGTCGCCGGGTCGACGTCCGTCTCGCTGAGGAAGGACTGGATCTCGCCCTTCAGGTGGTCGTTCAGCCAGGGCACACCGGTGAACTGGGTGCGGTGCGTCTCCTCGTGGAGCGTCACCCAGAGCCTGAAGTCGTGCGGCTCCACGTCCAGTTCCCGCTCGACGTGGACGATGTTCGGCGCGACGAGCAGCAGCCTGCCGCCGCGCTCCTCGCCCGCGGGCAGGTCGCGCCCGGCGGGCGCGAACGTCTCGTACTGGCCGAGCACACGCGAGGCCATGAACGACAGCAGCATGCCCAGCTCGACGCCGGTGACCTTGCCGCCGACCGCGCCGAGCACGGCGCCGCCCGGGGTGCCCGAGCGCCGCTCCTGCACCTTCTCGAACAGCGGCTTGAGCAGCTCGCGGAAACCCTCCACATTGGCCTTCACCCAGCCGGGCCTGTCGACCACGAGCACGGGCGTGTCCGCGGGACTGTGCTCCTCGGGGATCATCCGCGTGTACGCGCGTACGTGCTCCTCGGCCGCCTTCGCGTGCCGTCGCAGCTCGGCGACGATCTCGCGCGCCTCGTCCCTGCTCACCTCGGGACCCGGACGCATGAGGCGGGTCGCGGTCGCCACCGCGAGATTCCAGTCGACCATCCCGGCACCACCGACGCTCGTCATGTGTCAACCGTACGTGCTCGAGCCCGGGTGCGGCGGGGTGCGACCGCCCGGATTCTTCCCTGAGACGCGACCCCGAGACGCCTCAGGCGTCACGGCAGCAGGACCGTGGAGACCTTGTCGAGGGCCGCTTCCGCCGTCGTGGGGTTCGGGGTCTTGTTCGCCATGAACGCGAACGCCAGCAACCGGCCGTTCGCGTCGACGACCGTGCCCGCGAGGGTGTTCACGCCCGTCAGCGTCCCCGTCTTCGCGCGGATCAGCCCGTCGGCGGGCGCCTCGTGCGCGTACCTCCCGAGCAGCGTGCCGCGGAAGCCCGCGATGGGCAGGCCGGTCAGCACGGAACGCAGCTCGGGGTGGGCGGGGTCGGCGTCGCGGGTGAGGAGCGAGGTCAGCAGGTTCGCGGTGACCTTGTCCTTGCGGTTGAGGCCGCTGCCGTCGTTGAGGACCGTCCCCTTCAGCGGCATGCCGATCTTCGCGAGCTGCTCGCGCACGGCCTTCGCGCCGCCCGCGAAGCTCGCCGGCAGGTGCTTGGCGAGCGCGGTCTGACGGGCCATCGCCTCGGCGATGTCGTTGTCGCTGTCCGTCAGCGCACGCTCGATCAGGTCGGAGACGGGCGCCGAGTAGGAGACGGCCAGGCGCTCTGCGTCCTTCGGCGCCTTCGCGGGAGCGGACGCCGTGGACGCCGTGATCCCGCGCGCGTGCAGGAGGCGCGCGAACGCCCTGGCCGTGTCGCCCGACGGGTCGGTGGAGCGGGGTGCGGGTCCTTCGGTGCTCTTGTCGAGCCGTCCCTCGTCGAGCGTCAGGGCCACGACGGGCGCGATGTTCTCGTTGCGGCCGATGGGGTGAACGCGCGGCCCCGAGTAGAGGGAGACGTCGTAACCGAGGCGGACCTTGTGCACGCCCTTCTTCTTGAGGGCGCGCGCGGTGTCGTCGGCGAGGGCGCCGAGCGCCGCGCGGTCGAGGCTGGGGTCGCCGCCGCCCACCAGGGTGATGCGCCCCGCGTCGCCGCCGTCCGCCACCACGGTCGTCGGGATGCGGTGGCCGGGGCCGACGGCGGACAGCGCCGCCGTCATCGTCGCGAGCTTCACCGTCGACGCGGGCGTCATCGGGCGGTCCGCGTTCTTCGCGTAGAGCCGCTTGCCGGTCGCCACGTCCACGACCGAGCCCGACGCCGTGCCGAGCGCCGGGTCGGCGAGGAGCGGCCCGAGTGCCTTCGCGAGTCCCATCGGCGCCTCGTCGGCCTCCGCCTGGGCGCCCGTGTGTGTGCGCGCGCCGTCGCCCGAGCCCGCGGGGTCACCGGTGGCGGGCCCGCCGCCGTCCTCGCCGTCGCCCAGCGCGGTCAGGACGGGGCCGGCGCTCGGCGCCGGCAGATCCGG
>NZ_JAGIQL010000094.1 GCF_017813245.1 Streptomyces montanisoli | reverse complement strand
GGTGCCGAGCGGCGCGCAGCCGGAAGCTCTGCGCCCGATGGACGCCGCGCGCGCGGCGCGCCCCTCGGCGGCGCGAGGCGGGCGGGGGGACGCGGTGCGCGTCGAGGGGCTGTGGAAGCGCTTCGGCGACCACGTCGCCGTCGCCGGCGTCGACCTCACGCTGCCCGCAGGCCAGTTCATCGGCCTCGTGGGGCCGAACGGCGCGGGCAAGACCACGACGCTGTCCATGATCACCGGGCTGCTCAGGCCCGACCAGGGCCGGGTGACGGTCGCCGGGCACGACGTGTGGCGCGACCCGGCGGAGGTGAAGGCGCGCATCGGGGTCCTGCCCGAGGGCCTGCGCCTCTTCGAGCGCCTCTCGGGCAGCGAGCTGCTCGCCTACACGGGCAGGCTGCGCGGGCTGCCGGGCGCCGAGGTCGACAAGCGCGCCGACCAGCTGATCGACGTGCTGGGCCTGACGGGCGCGCGCGACAAGCTCGTCGTGGACTACTCGACGGGCATGCGCAAGAAGATCGGCCTCGCCGCCGCCCTGCTGCACAACCCCGAGGTCCTCTTCCTCGACGAGCCGTTCGAGGGCGTCGACCCCGTCTCCGCGCAGACCATCCGCGAGGTCCTGGTCAGGTACACGGATTCCGGTGCGACGGTCGTCTTCTCCAGCCACGTGATGGAGCTGGTGGAGTCGCTGTGCGACTGGGTCGCGGTGATGGCGGCCGGCCGGATCCGCGCGCAGGGCACGCTCGAAGAGGTACGGGGGGACGCGCCGTCCCTGCAGAACGCCTTCCTCGAACTGGTCGGCGCGCAGGGCCGCGCCGCCGGCGACTCGCTGGACTGGCTCGGCGGTGGCGCGCGATGACGACCGGCACGTACACGCCCCCGGCCCGCTCCACGCACGCGTCCGCGGCGGCGGGCGCGCTCACGCCCGTCTTCGTACGGCTCAAACTCGCCCTGCTGCGCAACGGCCTGCGCCAGTCGTCCGGCAGGACGGCGGTGTGGGTGACGTCGCTGGTCCTCGTGGTGCTGCTGTCCGCGGGCGTGCTCGTCGGGCTCGCCGCACTGCGCGGCGTGCACGACGCGGCGGCGCCCGTCGTCCTGATCACGATGCTGCTGGCCATCGCGTGGGCGGTGATGCCGCTGTTCTTCCCCAGCGGCGACGAGACGCTCGACACCACGCGCCTCGCGATGCTCCCGCTGCGCCCCGGGCCGCTCACGCGCGCGCTGCTGGTCACCTCGCTGGTCGGCATGGGCCCGGTGTTCTCGCTCTGCCTCCTGGCGGGCGCCGCCGTCGCGACGGCCCACGGCGCGGCGGCCGCGGTCGTCTCGGTGGTGGCGGTCGTCGTCTCGCTGCTCACGTGCGTCGGCCTCGCGCGGGCGATGGCCGCCGCCAACACGCGCCTGCTGACGTCACGCAAGGGCCGCGACCTCGCCGTGCTGAGCGGCCTGGTGATCGCGGTCGGCATCCAGGTCGTCAACTTCGTCGTGCAGCGCCTCGGCAAGTCGTCCGGCCTCTCGGCGCTGGACCCGACCGCGCACGTGGTGCGCTGGATCCCGCCCGCCTCCGCGTTCGGCGCCGTGCAGTCGGCGGGCGAGGGCGCGTACGGGGCCATGGCGGGCCAGCTGCTGCTCGCGCTCGCGCTGCTCGTGGCCGTCTACGTCATGTGGCAGCGGTCACTGGTGAAGCTGATGACCGCGCCGGACAGTTCGACGATCTCCGCGGCCGAGCCCAAGCGGCGGCGCCGCGCCACCGGCCGTGCGTCGCTGCTGCCCGAGGGCCGGACGAGCACGGCGATGCTGCGCACGCTGCGCTACCTCGTGCGCGAGCCGAAGACGAAGGCGGCGCTCGTGACGTCGCTGGCGATCGGGCTGATCGTGCCGGTGTTCAACGCGCTGGAGGGCGCGAGCACGATCTACTTCGGCTGCTTCGCCGCGGGCATGCTCGGCACGATGATGTACAACCAGTTCGGCCAGGACGGCTCCGCGTTCTGGATGGTGGCCATGTCGATCTCGTCGAGGCGTGACGCCTACCTCGAACTCCGCTCGCGCGCGCTGGCGCTGCTGCTCGTGACGCTGCCGTACTCGGCGCTGGTCAGCGTGGTGATGGCGGCCCTGACGCACCAGTGGCACCGGCTGCCGGAAGTCCTCGGCCTGTCCTGGGCGCTGCTCGGCGCGCTGGTCGCCGCGGGCGCGGTCACCTCCGCCCGGCTGCCGTACTCGATCCCGCAGGAGAGCCGCAAGAACGTCGCGCCGGGCCAGACGAGCCTGGCGACGATGTCCCTGCTGGGCGGGATGCCGGCGGCGGCGCTCGTCGGGGCGCCGGTCCTCGGCCTCACGCTGTGGCTGCACCTCGCGGGCCACAACGCGTGGACGTGGCTGCTGCTGCCGGTGGGCACGGTGTACGGGGCCCTGATCGCCTGGGCGGGCCTGCGCACGGCCGCCCGCCCCCTGGCGGACAGGCTGCCGGAGATCCTTTCGGCGGTCAGCAAGGGCTGACGTGAGCGACTCCGGTCGCGACCGTCGCAAGCATCGCGACCGTCGCGATCGGAGGCTCACCAGGGCACGACCCCGTTGTCGTCGAACAGCATGCCGGTGGGGCCGTCGTCGGGCAGCGTCGCCAGCCTGACGGCGACCGCTGCGCCCTGCTCGGGGGTCTGCGTGCCGCTGAATCCGTTGAGGGCCGTGGCCACGTATCCGGGGCAGGCGGCGTTGATCAGGACGCCGGTGCCGGCCAGTTCCTCGGCGTACTGGACGGTGACGGCGTTGAGGTAGGTCTTCGTCGGCGCGTAGGCGCCGCTGACGCCTCCGAGGTCGACGCCGGGCGTGGTCCGCAGCGTCAGGGAGCCGACGTGGCTCGACTGGTTGACGATCCGCGGGTGCGTCGAGCCGCGCAGCAGCGGCAGCATCGCGTTGGTGACCCGCATGACACCGATGACGTTGGTCTCCACCAGCCGCCGCACGGTCGTGAGGTCGACGGTCGAGGGCGCCTCGGGCCGGCCGCCGGTCGCGGCACCGGCGTTGTTGACGAGCACGTCGAGGCGGCCTGCCCGCTCCTCGATCAGCCGCGCCGCGGCGGTGACGCTCGCGTCGTCGGTCACGTCCAGCGGCACCAGGAAGGCGTCGGCGCCGGCCGCGCGCAGTTTCGCCACGGCGTCGTCCCCGCGCCGCTCGTCGCGAGCGCCCACGCCGACGCTCCAGCCCAGTGCGCCGAGACCGGCGGCGACCTCGTACCCGATTCCCTTGTTCGCGCCCGTGACCAGCGCGATCGTCTTCTCGCTGATGCTCTCGCCCATGTTCTCGCTCATGACGACGAGCATGGCCGGGCAGCGGCCCGGCACCAACACCGTCTCGGTATCGCGGCGATGCGCCCGCGGCATCGATCGGCCGGGCGCCGACATCGCCGGGCGCCGACATTACTGTGCAGCCATGGACCTTCGGGAGCTGCGCTACTTCGTCGTCCTCGCCGAGGAACTGCACTTCGGCAAGGCCGCGCTGCGCCTGGAGATCGCCCAGCCTCCCCTGTCCCGTGCGATCGCCCGGCTCGAACGGCGGCTCGGAGTCACGCTGCTGGAGCGCACCAGCCGCAAGGTGACGCTCACCGACGCAGGAGCCGTGCTGCTGTCCGAGGGACGGGCGATCCTCAGCGCGGTGGCCGCCGCCGAGCGCCGCACCCAGCAGGCCGCGCGGAAGCGCCCGCGCATCGTCCTCGCCGTCAAGTCCGGCACGGGCGGCGGGCTGCTGGCCAAGCTCCTCGACGCCTACCGCGCCGAGCCCGGTTCGGTCACCGTCGACCTGCTGCTCGGCGAGGCACGCCAGCAGCAGGAGTCGCTGCGTGACGGGCGGGCCGACGTGGCCCTGCTGCACCTGCCGTTCGATTCGGCGGACGGGCTCGACACGGAGACCCTGCACACCGAGGGGCAGGTGGCGATCCTGCCGGCCACCCACCCGCTCGCGGGGCGTCCGGGGATCCGCGTGGCCGATGTCACCGCGCTGCCGGACATGCCGATGGCCCGCTGGCCCGGCCCAGGCGGCGGCTACCCGGAGGGCCCCGGGGCGGAGGTGCGCAATCTGACCCAGCTCTTCCAGCTGATCGCGCTCGGCCGGACCACGGCGATCATGCCCGCGTCCGCCGCCGTCGACCTGCGGCGCGACCTCGCGGCCGTGCCGGTGCTCGACGCCGCGCCCGTGACGACGGTGATCGCCTGGCCGCCGCAGAGCCGGCACCGCGCGGTCGCCGACCTGATCCGCGTGGCGACGCGTCTGTGACCGGTGCCGTCCGTCCGTCCGTTCGTTCGTTCGTTCGTTCGTCAGCCGGTGAGCACGCCGTCGAGGAACGGTTCCGTCGCCGCGCGCCAGGCCGCCGGGTCCGCGTAGTGCACCAGGTGGCCCGCGTCGGGGATCTCCGCGTACGCGCCGTGCGGCAGCACCCGCACCATCTCCATCGCCTCCGCCCGCCCGAGCTCCCCGTCGATCCCCCGCACCACCAGCGTCGGGCAGCGGACCTGCGCCAGCTCCTCCCAGTGCGCGTCGAGCACCCACGCCTCGCGCGTGCGCAGCATCTGGTGGCGGGAGAAGACCGGGCGCCAGCCGTCATCGGCGCGCCGCAGCATGTCCGCGTGGAAGTCGCCGCGCGCCGGGACCTGGACGCCCTGGAGCCACGCGTCCTCCTCGGCGAACCAGCGGCGGGCCGCACCGAGCGAGGGGAACGGCAGCGGCCAGCTGCTGAACCAGTCCTCCCACTCCCGCTGCGACGCCGCGCCGAGCGCGGACGCCCGCATGTCGAAGACGACCAGGGCGCGCACCAGATCCGGCCGCCTGGCGGCCAGCTGCCAGGCCGTCAGCGCGCCCATCGCGTGGCCGATCAGCGTGACGGGCGCGAGATCCAGTGCCTCGATCACGGCCTCCGCGTCCGCCACGTACGCCTCGCGCGTCAGCAGGCCGTCCGCGGGGCGCTCGCTCTCGCCGTGCCCCCGCTGGTCGAAGGCGACCACGCGGTGCCGCTCGGCCAGCCAGCGCGCCGTGCCGGCCCAGTGGGACGCGCGCCCCATCAGCCCGTGGAGCAGCAGCACGCCCGGCTCGGCGGCGCCGGGGGCTCCGGCGCCGCCCGCATCGCCCGCACTGCCCGCCCCGCCCTCGCGGCCGCTTCCGCGCCCGTACTCCCAGGCTGCGAGACGTAGGCCGTCGGCGCCCGTCACTTCGGTCCGCCGCACCGCGTGCTGCGCGTACTGCTCCGGCATGCGACCTGGCACCCCCTTCGGTTCTGCGTGTCTTCGGTCTTCTCGGCCTGCTCGGCCTCGCCCGCCGGCTGCCTGGTCGAAGCAGCCGGAGCGATCGGTTCGGTGGCGCGGGCCGGGCCGGTCCTGAGGTGGTCGGGATCAGGTACGGCACGCCGTTCGGTGGGTGTTCGCGGCTTTCGCCCCCGCTGTGTGCATGGCGCTGCCACACTCATCGCGGACGCGGTCGAACCTCTGTTGGTTCTGGCCCGATCTTATCGAACTTGTATTCGAACACGCGCCTCCCGCGCGGAACATCGCTCATTCGAGTGACCACCTCACAGGGTTGACCGTCGAACGCCTGGGGAGATCTTTGACCGGGAGGCGGACCGCTCGGGGATGACGGTCCGAGGGATTGACCCTGGGAGCTCGGGGCTCCGGGTCAGCAAAGGGGAGGATGGGCCCCGGTGCCGCTCAGCACCGGGGCCTCCACCCTGTTCAAGGCCCCCCACGGCCCCCCACCGCACCAGCCCCCTGTTCTCACGGCCCGCCGGGGCCGTGCCCGCCGGGGCCGTAGTCGCCCGGGCCGTAGTCGCCGGGGCCGTACGGATCAGCGCTTGGCCACGAACACGTGCGAGGCGACCTCTGCCCCCAGCTCGGCCGCCTCCCCGCTGCTGCCGACGAGCACGCCCGCGGGCGACGCCGTCACGCTCACCACGGATCCCGGCTGCACGCCCGCGCGCCGCAGCGTGTACATGAGCTGCGCGTCCGTCTGGATCGGCTCCCCGATCCGCCGCACGACGACGGTCTTGCCGTCCCCGCCCGCGTCGAGATCCGCGAGGCTGACAAGCCCCGCGTCCAGGAACGGATCCACCTCGGACACCTCACCCAGCTCGTCGAGGCCCGGGATCGGGTTGCCGTAGGGCGACTCCGTCGGATGCCGCAGCAGGTCGAGCACGCGGCGCTCGACGGCCTCGCTCATCACGTGTTCCCACCGGCAGGCCTCCGCGTGCACCTGCTCCCACTCCAGACCGATCACGTCCACGAGCAGGCACTCCGCGAGCCGGTGCTTGCGCATGACGCGCGTGGCGAGCATGCGGCCCTCGTCCGTCAGCTCGAGGTGGCGGTCGCCCGCGACCTGCACCAGGCCGTCACGCTCCATCCGCGCCACCGTCTGGCTGACCGTCGGGCCGCTCTGGTCGAGCCGCTCGGCGATGCGGGCGCGCATGGGGACCACGCCTTCCTCTTCCAGCTCGAGGATGGTGCGGAGATACATCTCCGTCGTATCGATCAGTCCGGACATACGTGCCCCTTGTGGATTCGTTGCGGCCCTGCCCTCAATTCTGACGCATCCCACCGACAACCGTGCCGTGTCGTCGAACCCGCGAGCACATGACGCACGGACAGCGAGCGGCCGCTCACGCAAAGCCGCCGCCCGACCCAGGTCACGCGGGCGCGCTCAGGCGGCGGGCGACTGCCTCGCGCGCTCCCTTCCGCGCTCTACTGACGTGGTCGTCCCGGCGCCAGGGTTGGCGGCGTCCGGCTGGAGCCGGGGGGAGCGAGGGGACGGCATGGCGGCGAGGCACGGCAAGACGGAGCGCCCAGGGGCGCGCGGATGACGGCGGGCGCGATACCCGAGCGCTTCCGGGGGCGCGGGGCCCGTGGCGGGGCACGGATCGGGCTGCTCGGCCGGAAGAGATGGGTGCCGCTCGCGTGTGCGGCCCTGCTGCTGGCCCTCGCCGGTTGCGGGTCGGGCGGCTCAGGGGGCTCCGGCGGCTCGGGCGGCTCGGGCGGCTCGGGCGGCTCGGTCAACGCGAAAGGCACGAGCGGCCCTCTCGCGACGGCGCCCGCCGCGAACACGACGCTGCGGATCGGCGACACGGGGTCCCTGCTCCAGACATGGCACGCGGCGAGCGGCGTGAAGCTGCCCTTCGTCGCGAAGTTCTCCAACTTCTCCTCGCAGCCCGCCATCAACGAGGCGTTGCGCACCGGCGCCGTGGACGTCGCGCTGGCCGGCGACAACGCCGCGATCTTCGGAAGTCTCCAGCACGACGACACCGTGATCGTCGCGGCGGGCAGGCGGCCGCAGGACTTCTCCCAGCTCGTCCTGGCACCCGGGGTGAAGTTGCGGAGCCTGTCGCAACTGCGCGGCAAGAGCATCGCGTACACCCCGGGATCCATCTCGCAGCTCTTCATCCTGCGCGCGCTGGCGGCCGGGGGCATCAAGCCGGACGAGGTGAAGTTCGTGCAGGTGCCGGGCAGCGGGGCCACCTACTTCGACGCGGTCCGCAGGGGCGATGTGGACGTGTCTCCGAGCAACGAGCCGTTCACGACGACCCTGCTCAAGGAGGGCGGCGTCACCCTGGTGCCGACATCGTGGACCAACCCGTGCAACACGGGCCTCGAGTTCCTGATAGCCGGCCGCCGGGCGCTGGCGGACCCGGCGAAGTCGGCGGCCATCGCCGCCTACGTCAAGGCGTACGTCCAGCAGCTCCAATGGGAGAACTCGCACGCGAAGCAGTGGGCCGAGGACTACTACGTGCACGTCGCCCACCTGTCACCCGGCGACGCCCGGCAACTGGCGCGGGGCGACGTCCCGTACGTCTTCCCCCACCTGGACAGCCATCTCGTCGCCGAGGAGCAGAGCTCCATCGATCTGCTGTACAAGGCCCACGCGATCCCCACCCGCCTGGACGCCCACACACTGTTCGACATGCGCTTCGCTCCCGTGGTCGACGCCGCGGTGCGCAAGGCCGGAGGCCGCTTTGCCGCCGACGGCTCCTGACAACGCCCTGGCCGAGCGTGCGCATCAGCGGCGCACCGCCCGGCGGTATCCCGGAAGACGGCGGCCCACATCGCGGCCGCCGCAGGCCCGGCACGGGCTGCGGCTCGGCCCTAAACCCCGTCTGCCGTTCGCCGGCGCCGTGGGCACCCTGCTCCTGCTGGGCGTCTGGGCGCTGGCGTCCGCCACCGGCACGCTGTCGCCACGGACGCTGGCACCGCCCTGGACGGTGCCGGGGACGTTCTGGCACCTGTGGACCAGGGAAGGCCTGGCGCAGCACGTCGCGGCGTCCCTCCGGCTCGCCCTGGCGTCCCTGGCCATCGGGGTGGCCGCGGGCCTGGTCCTGGCGCTGCTGTCCGGGCTCAGCCGCGTCGGGGACGCGCTGATCGACGGCCCCGTGCAGGTCAACCGCTCCATTCCCTGGTACGTGCTGGTCCCGGTGGCCATCTCGGCCCTGGGCATCGGCGACACCATGAAGACGACCATGATCGCCCTGGGCGTCTACCTGCCGGTCTACCTCAACACCCATGCGGCGCTGCGGCGCATCGACGCCCGCTACGTGGAACTCGCCGAGAGCCTCGGGCTGAGCCGGTGGACGTTCGTCCGGGCCGTCGTGCTGCCCGGGGCGCTGCCGGGGTTCTTCCTCGGCCTGCGGCTGGCGACCACCTCGTCCTGGCTCGCCCTCGTCATCATCGAGCAGATCAACGCCACCAGGGGCCTCGGCTACCTCATGAACCAGGCCCAGTCGTACGGGCAGGACGACGTCGTCATCGTCCTGGTCGTCCTCTACACCCTGCTCGGCCTGATCAGTGACTTCCTGCTGCGCGCTCTGGAAAGGAGGGCACTCTCGTGGCAGAGGAGCCTGGGGTCGTGAACCCGGCGGTCCGCGTGCGCGGGCTCACCCGCCTCTACGGCACCCGCACGGTCCTCGACGGCATCGATCTCGACATGGCGCGGGGCGAGTTCATCGCCCTGCTGGGGCACAGCGGGTCCGGGAAGAGCACGCTGCTCAGGGCGCTCACCGGCCTGGACCACGACACCTCGGGCCATGGCGAACTGCGCGTCCCCGACCGGCGTGCCGTCGTCTTCCAGGACGCGCGCCTCCTGCCGTGGAAACGGGTTGCGGCCAACGTCACCCTCGGCATGCGCGACACCGACGCCCGCCGCCGTGGCCAACAGGCCCTGGACGAGGTGGGCCTGTCGGCGCACGCCCGCGCCTGGCCCGGCCGGCTCTCCGGCGGCGAACAGCAACGGGCCGCCCTGGCACGCGCGTTGATCAGAAACCCGGAACTGCTGTTGGCGGACGAGCCGTTCGGCGCGCTCGACGCCCTCACCCGGCTCCAGATGCACGCCCTGCTGCGCACACTGCACGCGCGGCACCGCCCGGCAATCCTCATGGTCACGCATGACGTCGACGAAGCGGTCCTGCTGGCGGACCGGGTGCTCCTGCTCGACCGGGGACGCATCACCCTCGACCGGACCATCGGCATGCCGAGCCCACGCGACCCCGCGACACCCGCCTTCGCCGACCACCGCACGGCATTCCTCACCGCTCTCGGCATCTCCCCGCAGGACCGGCAGCAGAACACGTCCGGGACGAAGAACTGACAAATCACCCTTCTGGGTCCTTCCCGCCGACTCCCGGGTGAACAGACGCAAAGCTCCCATAGCGTGATGGGTGGAACGACGCGACAACACCCGCGATCCACCATCACGTTGGGCGGAGACCACCATGAAGGACGACTGCTACTACGAAGAGGGCCAGTACCGGTTCCGGACGCGCGAGGAGTACTTCGACGACAAGGCCGACCGCATCTTCCGCATCCTGGACACCGACGGCAGCGGCAGCATCACCGCCGAGGACTTCATGTCGGTGGCCCAGCGTGTCGTCGACGCGTTCGGCCTGCCGGCAAAGTCCGCGCAGGCCCGGCGCGTCAACCAGGCGGCGCGGGACTTCTGGACCCGCCTGAGCACTGCCGTCGACACCGACAGGGACGGGACGCTCACCCGCGAGGAGTTCGCCGTGGTGTCACGCGGCCACCTGCTCGGCGGCACGAGCCCCGTCGCCCGCAGCGCGGAGGAGTGGGTCGACGCCATCGTGAGCGCCGCCGACACCGACCACGACGACGTCCTCAGCGAGGACGAGTACACCCGCCTGCTGCGCGCCTTCGGCTCCCCCGAGGGCGGCATCCGCCTCATCATCGACCACATGGTCGGCGCGGACGGCACCGTGGCGACGGACAGGGCCCGCCTGGCGTTCCTCGGCGCGTACACCACCGACGTACCCGTCAAGCGGAACCCGGCGCTGGCCGGGGTCTGACGCCCGCGCCCCCTGCCGGGGCCGCCGTACGTTTCGCGTACGCCGGCCCCGGAGGGTCCCGACTACGAGGTGGGCGCGCCGAACCAGCGGGCGAGGTGTGCGTCCAGGTCGCGCTGGTCGTCGCCGACCCAGGCGACGTGGCCGTCCGGCCGCAGCAGGACGCACGACGCGTCCAGGGCCGCGTCGGGGTCCGCGAGGTGGTCGACGCGGTCCGACCAGCCGCCGGCGGTCAGGCGCCCGGTGCGGTCCAGCAGCAGGCCGCGGCCGCCGTGCAGCAGATCGTAGAGGTGGCGGCCCTGGCCCAGCTCGATGTCACGCAGACGGCGGCCGAGCAGGTCGGGGCTGTCGGAGCCGTCCGGCCCGTGGCCCTCGCCGAAGTCGTAGCGGATGCCGATCGCGGTGATCTTCTCGATCAGGCGGCGGTTCACCTCGTCGATGTCCATGAGCTCGGTGAGCAGTCTGCGCACGGCCCGTGGCCCCGGTTCCGGGGACAGCAGTTCCGTCTGGGCGCGCGTGTTGTCCAGCACCTCCTCGGCGACCGGACGCCGTTCCGCCTGGTAGGTGTCGAGCAGCGCCTCCGGCGCCCAGCCGCCAACCTCTGCGGCCAGTTTCCAGCCGAGATTGAACGCGTCCTGCACACCCAGGTTGAGGCCCTGGCCGCCGGTGGGCGGGTGGATGTGCGCCGCGTCGCCGGCCAGCAGGACCCTGCCCACCCGGTAGCGCTCGGCCAGCCGCGTGGCGTCCCCGAAGCGGGACAGCCAGCGCGGGGAGTGCACGCCGAAGTCGGTCCCGGCGACGGCGATAAGCCGCTGCCTGAACTCTTCCAGGGTGGGCGGCTGCGCGCTGTCGCCGACGTGACCGGCGACGGGGATCACGACGCGGTGGGCCCCGCCGGGGAAGGGCCTGAGGCTGAAGACCTTGTGGGTCTCGCGCACCTCGGCCACCCGGGCGGCGACCTCCTCACCCGGCATACCCACTTCCACCTCGCCCATCAGCGTCTCGTTGCGCGCGGGCTCGCCGGGGAAGCCGACGCCGAGCAGCTTGCGCACGGTGCTGCGCGCGCCGTCGCAGCCGATGAGGTAGCGCGCACGCAGCCGCTCGCCCGGATTACTGGTCTCGACGGTCACGCCGTCGTCGTCCTGCACGAACCCGGCCACCGCACAACCACGCCGAACCTCCGCGCCCAACCGCGTCGCGTGCTCTTCGAGCAGGCGGACGACGACCGGCTGCGGGATGCCCAGCAGGTAGGCGTGCGCGGTGTCGAGGCCGGTGGGGGCGGGCTTGTCGATGGCGGCGAAGAAACCGCCGGCCGGGCGGCGCCTGCCATGTTCGAGGAGGCGATCGAGGAGCCCGCGCATGGCCATCAGCTCGATGCTTCGGATGTGCAGTCCGACCACGCGGACGAAGGACGCGGGCTCGGTTTCCGCGTCCAGGACGAGTACCCGTACGCCGTGCAGCCGCAGCTCGGCGGCCAGCATCGCGCCGACCGGGCCGCACCCGGCAATGATGACGTCGAAGTCCATAGGAGGTGCCTTTCGGGAGTGCCGTGTTGTCAGGCGCTCCCGGCGACACCTATGACAGTCGCCAGGCCGTGACGGGAACGGGGAGCACCCACGTCGATACAACGTTCATGGGTCTCACCTCCTCGGGCGGTGTCACTGGCCATTGCACGCTACAAGCGAAGGCATGTCCCGGTCCAGCGCAATACCGGGTTGTGAGCGGACCATGGCAGGGCATCGCGCCGCGAAACGCCCTTGTGACCACTCGTAATGGTCACTAAGGTCGGCCGGGTGACTGCCGGGTCGGCCATGGGCCACGCACGAGTGAGGGTCCCGGCCTCGGCGTGAGCACGAGGCGGGCAAGAGGCCCGCCCCCTTTTCTCCGCGTCCAAGTTCCCGGCGCCCCGATACGGCGCCCCATTCCAGTGGATCTCAAGACCGGAGACACGTCACAGATGTCCCATGCCCAGCACGACCAACCTGAGCCCGGGCTGCCGACGGCCGGCGCCCACCTGAACCACACCGCTGTCTACGCGAGCGACCGGCACGTGTCCGCCGAGTTTCTCGCCGCAATTCTGGGCTTGAAGGTCGGCGCCACGTTCGGGCCTTTCCTGCCCGTCGACCTCGGCAACGGCGTGACGCTCGACTACTACGAGAAGAGGGAGGAGCCGATCCAGTCGCAGCACTACGCCTTTCTCGTGCCTGACGAGCAGTTCGACGCCGCCATTGCGCGTCTGGACGAGGTCGGGGCCACCTACTACGCCGACCCCGGCCACACCGAACCCGGTCGGATCAACCATCTCTTCGGTGGTCGCGGCGCCTATTTCGAGGACCCGGACGGTCACAACATGGAGGTCATGACCCGGCCCTACGTCCGCCCTTAGCGGCAACGACAGGCACGTTTGCCGGTGCGCTGTACGCGCGCCGGAGGCCGCCGTACGCGGGCGTACGGCGGCCTCCGGCGTTCGGGGGCGGGTCAGTCGCTGACAAGCACGACGAACCTCTCCCACGCGGCGGGCTCGACGGTCAGTATCGGCCCGCTCGTCCGCTTCGAGTCACGCACGTGCACGGCGGAGGCGGTGTCGCAGGCGGCGACCTCGACGCACTGACCGCCCTCGCTACCGCTGTAGCTGCTCTTGGACCAGGCGATCTCGACGCACTGGCCACCCTCGCTGTCGCTGTAACTGCTCTTGAACCAGGCCAACTCGCTCATACCGCTCCCAGGAGTCCCTCGATGTGGGCCAGCGACTCACGCGGGGTGAGTGCCTGGGCTCGAAGAATCCCATAGCGTGAGCCGAGCTCGTGGACCTTCACGTGATCGCTGTACAGCCGACTGTCCCCCTGCGCTTCCGCGTACGCCAGCCGCCGACCCGAATCCGCGTCGATCATAGTGAACGCACCGGCCAGCCCCACATGGTCCTCACGATCCGTCGGCATGACCTGGACGTCAACGTTGCGGTTGTGCGCAACGAGCAAGACCTGCTCCAACTGGCCGCGCAGCACGGCCCGCCCGCCGATCGGTCGATGCAGCACCGCCTCCTCGATCAGGAAGCTGAGCAGCGGCGGCTGCCGCCGGGAGTAGATCTCCTGGCGGGCCAGACGCGCCACCACGCGCTGCTCGATCACCTCGTCGTCCAGGACCGGGCGGCGCAACTGGAGCACCGCCCGCGCGTACTCCTCGGTCTGAAGCAGACCAGGAACGACCTGCACCGCGTACTCGCACAGGCCCACGGCCTTGGCCTCAAGTACGGCCATGTCCCGGAAGAACGCCGGGTACTGAGCCTTGGCGACCTCCTCCTTCATCGCCTTGAGCAGGCCGCCCGCGTCCAGGACCTCGTCCGCCTTGTCGATCGCGCGCGGCGACGGAATGCGGCGCCCCTGCTCGAACGAGGCGATGCTGGACGGCGAGTAGCCGACGAGCTTGCCGAACGCGTCGCGTTCCAGGCCCGCGCGTTGCCTTAACAGCTTCAACTGCCGCCCGAAGGCGCTGACAACACCACCCGTCTCTCCACCATCCGGTGTCGTGAAGTCCTCCGTCACGACGTCTCGTTCGTCGGTGTCCACACCCGTCCCCTTCGCTCACTCGGCGTGCCTCGTACCCGTGCCGCACACACACCTACAAGGCCACCGTGTCCGTGCGTCACCACTGGTCACGCTACGCCACCAACGGGACCGTGGTCGGCGTGATGGAGGAAATTGCGAAGATCGAGGAGCCCGTGGTGGAACGCGAGTTCGGCATGAGGTTCAGCTCGACACCCCGAGGCGCCCGGCTGGCGCGGCGGCTGACCGCGCACCGGCTGAACGCGTGGGACCTGCCCTACGACTCGACGGCCAACGACACCGTGGTCGCCATCGTGGCCGAGCTGGGGGCGAACGCGGTGCAGCACGGGCGGGTGGTCGGGCGCGACTTCCACCTGCTGCTGCGGCTGGCGGGCAACACCGTACGCGTCGAGGTCACGGACACCCGCGCGGAACGCGCCCCGTCGTCCCAGACTGCCGCGCCTGACGAGGCACTCGCGGAGTCGGGGCGCGGGCTCACGATCGTGGACTGCCTGGCGGATACGTGGGGCTGGTATCCGCGTTCGCACGGCCCGGGCAAGACGGTGTGGGCGCAGTACGTGCACACTGCCCGAGCGTGAGCATCGCCTGGGCCACCTCGCCGGCCACCGCCTCGGGGATCGCGGTGGCGGCTTCCTCGATGACCAGCAACCATGCCCCAGGGATCTCGCGCGCGATCGCCTCACCGTTGCCGACGGGGAAGAACGGGTCACGGCGCCCGTGCACGACGAGCGCGGGAACCTCGATCTCCGGCAGGCGCTCGCGCCAGCGAGGCGCACAGTCGAGCCTGGAAAACACCATGCCCAACTGGTTGGCCATTTGGACGGCGGGTGCGGTGCCGGGCGTGCGGTCCCAGATGCGCGCGGCGGTCGCGCGGGCGGCTTCGCGGTCGTCGCCACGGATCTCCGCGCCGGCGGCGGCGAACTCGGCGACGGCCTCGCGGTCAGCCCAGTCCGGCATGGGACGCGCGAACAGCCGGCTCATCGTCGCCCGGTCATGATCCGGGAGGTCGTCGTCGGGCGGGCCGGGGGCCACCGGGCGTGTGCCGACGAGGGTCAGCGCCGAGAACGCGCCCGGGTGGTCCAGCACGGCCACCTGGGCGACCATCCCACCGACGCCGATCCCGGCGAGGTGGACGGGCCGCCCTCCGCCGAGGGCGTCGGCCAGGGCCGCCGCGTCGGAGGCGAGATCACGCAGGGTGTAGGCGGGCGCCTCGGGATCGTTCGTCGTCGACTCGCCGCTGTCGCGCAGGTCGTAGCGCACGACACGGCGCCCGCCGGCGGCGAGGTGCTCGCAGAGCGCGTCGGGCCAGGAGAGCATCGTCGTCCCGCCCGCGAGCAGCACGAGCGGCGCGCGTGCATCACCGTCACCGTCACCGTCACCGTCACCGAACGACTCGACGCCCAAGTCCGTCCCATTGACGTGGACAGTGGTCATGGGATCACCGGGAGATGTCGTAGGTCAGGTGCGTCGCGGTCGATGTCGGGACCACGCTCCGCTGCACGAGCGTGCGCCGCACGCCGGCGGTGGGCAGTGGCGTCCCGGCGCCCAGCACGACGGGCGCGAGGTGCAGCGTCAGCGCGTCGACCAGCCCGGCGGCGAGGGCGGAGCCGACCGTGGCGCCGCCGCCCATGATGACGACGTCGAGCTCCTTGCCGCTGTCGGACGACGCAGCCTCGGCGCGCTCGCGCGCGGCGGCGACGGCGTCGGGCAGGCCGGTGGTGACGAACGTCCAGTCCAGGCCCCTTGTCCGCACCGACTCCGGCGGCGTACTCGTCACGACGACGAACGCGGGCTTTCCGACCTCGCGGGCGCCGTAGCCGGTCGTGTCGTCCCAGCCGTGCGGCCCGTCGACGATGTCGAAGAGGCGCCGGCCGAGGACGACGGCCCCCGACCGAGCGGTCCCTTCGCGCAGGACCCGGCGGTCGTCGGGGTCGCCGGAGAACGCCCACGTGTGCAGGGCGTCGCCGCCGGTGCCCAGACCGTTGTCGATGCCGGGATCGGGCCCGGTGACGAAGCCGTCGAGAGAGACCGAGATGTCAGCGATGATGCGAGTCATACCAGGGCAGACCCGACCGGCCGCCCGGACTCATCGCTCACGCATGAGGCACATCGCGCCGGGGCGCGGGCGTCACCACCGGCACGCCCTCGGGGCGGCCGGTGAGCAGCGCGGCCATGTGGTCAGCGCACCGGATCGCCGCCTCGGCCATGGCGGTACGGGTCACGCCGGCGACGTGCGGGGTGAGCAGGGCGCCCGGCGCGCCGAACAGCGGGGAGGCGAAGGCGGCGTGCTCGTGGGCGAAGGTGTCGACGGCGGCGGCCGCCAGCGGGTGCGCCGGGTCGCGGAGTGCGTCGGCCAGTGCCTGCTCGTCGACGATGCCGCCGCGCGCGGTGTTCAGCAGGACGGCGCCCCTGCGCATGGATGCCAGTGCGCTGAAGTCGATCAGGCCCCGGGTGCCCTCGGTGAGCGGCAGGTGCAGCGACACCACGTCGCTGGTGGACAGGAGGTCGTGCAGGGAGTCCGCGCGGCGGATCGTTGTCGGTACAGGGCTGCGCGAGAAGTACTGGACGTCCATGCCCAGCGCGCCCGCCCGCGCGGCGAGCGCGTGGCCGATCCGGCCGAGGCCGACGATGCCCAGGGTCAACTCGCCGAGTTGCGGTGGCGGTACAGTCGGCGCGCCCCAACGCCCCTGGTGGGCGTTGTCGTTGTGAGCCGCGAGGTCGCGGGTCAGCGCGAGGAGCTGGGCGAGGGCGAACTCGGCGACGGCGTCGGCGTTGGAGCCCGGTGTGTGCGTGACGGCCACGCCGTGGCGGGCTGCGGCCGCCAGGTCGACGTGGTCGGTGCCCGCGCCCGCGCGGCCGATCACGCGGAGCGGGTGGGCCAGAGCGGGGTCGGTGGCGGCGGCGAGCAGCCCGGCGCGAAGCGGCGCGCCGGCGCGGGACTTGACCGCGTCGTAGCCGCGCCCGTCGCGCACGAGCTCGGCGGTCGTGGCCCGCTCGTCGAAGAGGTCGATGTCCACGAGATCGACCCGGCCCGCCCACCTGGCCCGTGTGTCAGCCGGGTCGCTGATCCGCCGCAGGTTCAGTGTGACGTCCAGTCCGTGCCCGAGGAGGCGCACCAGCTCGCGGTCGAGCAGACCCCCGGGCGCCGCGTCCAGCAACAACACCCGCGCCCGCGCTCGTCGCTCCCCCCATGCGCGCACGCCCCCGTTTCGGTCCTCCTGCCTCGGCAGAACTCTATTGGATTGAGGGCACGGAGTTCCGTGCGGTAACTTCCGTTCGACCGTGACACTGCCCCAGGAGGTGAGACCCATGAACGCTGTACCTCTGTGGGTTCTCCCTCTTGCCGTCACGGCCAGGCGACTGACGTAAGTGTCCGCTGGGAGCGCCTCGACAACACGGCACTCCCGAAAGGCAACACCTATGTTCTCTTCGCAGTTCACCGCCGAATCGTCGTCGCACGGCATGCTGGAACGTGACTTCACCGTGGGTGATGTCCCCGGCGTTCTCTGGTCACCGGCCTCCGGTCCCGATCGTGCACCCCTGGTCCTGATGGGCCATGGCGGCGGCAACCACAAGAAGCACCCGGCGATGTCCGGCCGCGCTCAGCGCCTCGTGACGGGCTGCGGCTTCCATGTCGCCGTCGTCGACGCGCCCGGTCATGGCGATCGCCCGCGCACCGCGCACGACGAGGCGGAAATCGCCGAGCTGTTCCGGGCGCGGGCGGCCGGCGAGCCGGAGGGTCCGATCGTCGTCCGCTACAACGACCACTTGGCACAGCTGGCCGTGCCCGAGTACCAGGCGACCCTGGACGCCCTCCAGGGACTCCCGGAGATCGGCGCCGACGGGCCGGTCGGCTACTGGGGCATCAACATGGGCACCGCGATCGGCGTGCCGTTCGTGGCAGCCGAACCCCGGATCACGGCCGCGGTCTTCGGCCAGCACTGGCCAGACGTGCTGGCCGATAAGGCGAGGCAGGTCACCATCCCGATCGAGTTCGACCTGCAGTGGGACGACGAGCACATCTCCCGCGAAGAGGGTCTCGCGCTGTTCGACGCCTTCGCCTCGAAGGAGAAGTCGTTGCACGTGAACTCGGGCAGGCACAAGGAACTGCCCCGGTTCGAGGCCGACAGCGCGGTCAGGTTCTTCGCCCGGCACCTCGGCGGAAGCGTCACCGCGTCGGCCTGAACTCCGCGGTTGCGGCGTCCGGCGCGCATGCCGGGCGCCGCAACCGCGGCTCCAGCAGGCGGGGCACCGTCATCAAACGGTCTCCCACCGCACAGAGTCCCAGGCCTTGCCCAGCAGCGTGAACACTTCTGATCGGTTCGCGAAGGATATGTCGTCCACACTGGCCAATGGCTGCGCTGGACACCAGGAGTAGCTCGCGAACGCCGACTGATAGCGAGCAAGGTCCTGGACGACCACCGGCCTGGGCCGTGTCGGCACTCCGATACGGTGCAGACCGCTCGTCAGCAACTGCTCGGTGATGCCTGGCAGCTTCGGTGCCTGCGGCCATGTGACGGTCTCGCCGTCCCAGAGCCCGAGGTTCCAGATGGAGCCCTCGATGACGAGGCCGTCCGGCCCGGTGAAGAGGGCGTCGTCGAAGCCCTGTGACTTGGCGGCACGACGAGCCCCGGTAAGCCCCATGGTCGCGGTGTGTTTCAGGTGGGCCGAATCGCGAACGTACGGGATGGAGCGCACCCTCCACGGTGTCTGCGGTGTTTCAGGCACCGGATCGGTCAGCGACACCATGACGGCGAGGTCCACGTCTGCGGTTGGGACGGAGAGGTCGCCCGACCCGGCGAAGACGGCAATCCTCGCGGACACGTCACCTGCCACCTGCGCCAGCGCCTGCCCCAGAAGGGAACGAATGCGGTCAGCCCCGGGTGTCGCCAGGAAGAGTTCCTTCGATGCGTCTTCGAGTCTCCGCAGGTGAAGGTCCAATCCCCGGACGCGACGCCCTCGCACCTGCATCGAAGTGAAGTGCCCGTAGTTGACGACCGCCACGCGGTGCAGGTCGGCTATTGAAGGAGCAGCGCCGTTGATCTCTACATGCAGCATCTCGGCACAGTAACCAACAACCACGGACGGGCGCGCAGGTCGCCGCCTCGGATGGCCGCACCGCCCCAACCCGGTGGTTGCCCTGCCGCAAACGCTGATCATCCACGACGGCGGTGCATCGGGCGCCACTATCGATTTCTGCCCCTGGTGCGGACGACGCCTCCCCGCATCACGTCGAGACGCCGGCCTAGTTCCAGGACGACCGCTGGCTCGCCGCCCCGCCTCAGAGCTGAGGGGCCGGCGGCCGTCACGGAGCTTCGGACGCGCGCCATTGCGCGGAACTGCCCTGTACCTCGGCAATGCTCGGGTGACGTACGGCCTCCAGCATGTCTTCGGCAAGAAGGTCAGTGATCAGAGCCGGCGGCCCGAACACCTCCGTCGCGCTGAGGTCCCAGTCGGTCAGGACGAACCAGGACCCGTCCACGGGCCACCAGTGCGCGGGGAACTGTTTATTGGTGGTCCGGTTGGGTCCGACACAGGCCTCATGGCGAGCCAGGCCCTCGTCCAGCCGCCCCCGGCGAGCCGGGATCGGGTCTCCGACGCTCTCGATCGCCGCCTGCGCCCAATAGCACTCCGTCCGAGGGCCTTCGGGGCTGTGGCGAGCGAGAACCCGGATCAGATGAGTCAGGCTGTGGCGGTCGATTTCCCCAGGAGCAGGCCCCTTCAGATCGTCGGGCAGGCCCAGCCCGTCAAAAACCCTCCAGCTCGGGGTGTACTGCCAGTCCTCCAGGCTCTTTCCGACGGGCGCCAGCACATCGTTCCACCGCACTCGTTCACCCCTCAGGGTGAGGCTGTGCAGGACCCAGCAACGGTCGGGGAAGCCATCCTGGGGCTCATAGCCCAGGATCGCCTGGGGTTCCTCCAGGACGGCACGCATACCGCCCAGCGAATCGCTGTCCGGCATCAGTTCCATGGCAGACTCCTTTACCACTTCGATCCAGCACATCGGGTTCGAGACTCAAGTGACGAACTGAGTCCCGGGTGTCACCACCGGCACGCCCTCCGGGTGTCCGGCCCTAGCTCAGCCCCGCGCGTCCATCAGGTCAGTGACATAGGCGTCGAGCCGCTCCTCCACGGCTTGCGTCGTCAAGTCCGTCCTGCCCGCGTCCCGCCATGCCTGCGCCACCGACGACACTTCCTCCGAGCTTGCCAGCGCGTCCCGCACCAGCCAGTACAGCCGCTCATCCGCAGTGGCGGCCAGCGCCCCGCCGGCCTTCTCGTACGCTTCGGTGAACCGCTGACCCCACACCGGGCCGTGCAGCAGCGCGAGATTGGTGGCGCAGTGCGCCACATCGAGGTCCGCCGGGCCCCAGGAGGCCGCTGCCCAGTCGACGACGCCGCTGATCCGCGTGCCCGTCGGCACGGAGGAGCCCATGTCGAACAGCACGTTGCCGGGCTGGAAGTCCCGGTGCAGGAACCGCCCTTCGTAGGGCGGCGCCGGCGCACGGATCACGTCGATCGCCGCAGCCCACACCTGTGCGTCGGCCCCCTCGGGAACCACGACGGTGTCGGCGGTCGTCAGCGCAGCGTAGTCCCGGGGCTGCTCGACGGGCCGCAACGCGTGGATCGCCACAAGTTGGCGCGCCAGCAACGGGACGCGCGTCGCCAGCCCCTCATCGTCGAGCACCGGTCGGCCCTCCAAATGTGTCATGAGGAGCGACGGGTACTCACAGTGTGCGGCAGCCGGATCGGCCGCGATCAGGGCAGGAGCCATCACGTCAGTCGTCGCCAGCAGTGTCAGCGCGTCGGCTTCCCTGTGCAGCAAGTCCTCGGCACGCTCCACGTAGTACGGATCGACGAAGGTTCGCAGCACCAGGTGCCGGGTGCCACCATCCCGGCTTCCGATGGTCAGCCTCCGCATCTCGGCGGTGATGCCGCCGCGCAGCGTCTCGGCTCCGACGATGCGCTCTCCGGCCTCCAGGTCGCGGCTCACCCAGGCCATCGTCAGCGGTCGCACGGCCGCCACCTCATCGTCGTTGAACACCGTGCCACCCCACCACGCGGACGGCTGCACCTACCAGCGAGTTTCGGGCTCCGCACCATCGGCGCCTGCGGCCGTGTGACGGCGCCGACGCCCCCAAACCCGGTTGCCCGATCCAGGGTGCCTGGCGGACCATCGGCTGCTGTGACCGCCGCCCACGATGAACACGCGCCCGCCCCAGATGCCGCTCGCCCCGTCGTGCTCGTCACCGGGGTCGGCCGGACCGTCGGCATCGGTGCCGCCGTCGCGACCCGGCTCGCTGCGGCGGGGTGGGACGTCGCCTTCACGTACTGGGCGCCCTACGACGACCGCATGCCGTGGGGCGCCGAGGCCGGCGCCGCCCGTGGTGTGTCCGCCGCGCTCGCGGAACACGGCGCCGACGCGTTCGCCGTGGAGGCCGACCTGGCCGACCCCGGCAGCGCCGCGCGCGTCTTCGACGCCGTCGAGCGGGCGCGGGGCGGGGTGACCGCCCTGGTCATGTGCCACTGCGAGTCCGTCGACTCGGGCCTGCTCGACACGAGCGTGGAGAGCTTCGACCGGCACTTCGCGGTCAACGCGCGCGGCACCTGGCTGCTGATCCGCGAGTTCGGACGCCGGTTCCAAGGCGAGTTCGGGACCGGCCGCATCGTCGCGCTCACCAGCGACCACACCGTGAACAACCTGCCATACGGCGCCAGCAAGGGCGCCCTCGACCGCATCACCCTCGCTGCCGCCCACGAGTTCGCCCACCTCGGCGTCACGGCCAACGTGATCAACCCCGGCCCGGTGGACACCGGTTGGATGGACGAGGAGCTGCGGGCGACCGTCGAGGAACGCACGCCCCTGGCCCGTCTGGGCACGCCACGGGACGCCGCCCACCTCGTGGACTTCCTCTGCTCACCGCGCAGCCAGTGGGTCAACGGGCAACTGCTCGCCAGTAATGGCGGGTTGGCGTAGCCGTTGGCAGGCCCGATGCCGGAACGGCGGTCAGCGCCGGTCCGGGTCGAACTCCAGCATCTGCGTCAGCCGGACGTTGTTGCCCGACGGGTCGCGGAACGACGTGTCGATCCCGTACGGCTGGACCGTCGGCGGGTCGTTGAACTCGACACCTCGGGCGGACAGCTCGTCATACGCCGCCTTGCAGTCGTCGGTCTCCAGGAACAGCGTCCCGCCGGCGCCCTTGGCCACCAGGTCCGACAGGTGGGCGCTGCTCTCGTCGTCCAGCATCGGCTGCCCGGGTACTGGCATCAGCACCAGCGCGGGGCCGTCCTCGCCGGGCGGGGCGACGCAGAGCCACCGGAAGTTCCACGCCTCCATCGTCACGTCCGCCCTGACCTCCCAGCCGAGCTTGCGCGTGTAGAAGTCGAGCGCCTCGTCCTGGTCGTGCACCCAGAACTGCGCATTGGCGATCTTGACCTTCGTCATGGCTGCTCCCAGCGTCGGTTGCCTGGGATCGACGCTAGGCAGTCGTCGCCTCCGTGTCTTCTCGAAACGTGCGGTTGCGCGGCCGTCCGTAGGCCATGGCGACGCAGCGCGGGATGCGCACGTGCCGTGCGGCCGGCGGGTGGGCCGCGCGGTACGCCTGCGGGGGCGTCCCGTACATCCTGCGGAAGCTCGTCGTGAACGAGCTGATGCTCTGCGCGCCCACGGCGACACCGACCTCGGCCACCGTCCAGTCGGTCGTGAGCAGCAGGGCGGCGGCCCGCTCCAGCCGGCGGGTCAGGAGGTACTGGTGCGGCGACTCCCCGAACGCGGCCTTGAAGGCGCGGCTGAAGTGGGCCTGGGAGAGCGCGGCGGCTCGGGCCATGTCCGCGACCGTGAGCGCCTCGGCGTAGCGGGCGTCGGCGAAATCCCTGGCGCGCAGGAGGTGACGGGCGATCGGTACGTGGGTCACGCCTTCCATTGTGCGAGGACCGTATGGGCCCCGGGAATGACACCGGGATTGACACCGGGACGCCGACGACCCGAAGGTGATCCGCGGCACGCGCCGTCCCGGCGAGCGCCATCCGGTACACGGCATCCGGCACCGCAGGAGGGCCACGCATGGACGACCGCAGCACCGCAGACCGGTTCATCGGCGCCGCCATCGGGCTGCTCGAGCGCCTGCGCGACGAGGAGGGCGCGAGCATCGCGGCCGCCGGTGCGGCGATCGCGGACGCCGTGGAGGGCGGACGGCGGCTGTTCGCGTTCGGCGCCGGGCACTCGTCGCTCGCCGCCCAGGACGTCGTCTACCGTGCGGGCGGGCTCGCCCTGATGAACCTGCTGGCCGCGCCCGGCCTGACCGGCGTCGACGTGCGGCCCGCGATGCTCGGCTCCGCGCTGGAGCGCGTCGAGGGGCTCGCCACCACCGTGCTGGACAGCTCGCCCGCCGCCGCGGGCGACGTGCTCGTGGTCGTCTCGCTGTCGGGGCGCAACATCCTGCCCGTCGAGATGGCCGCGCACGCGCGCGAGCGCGGCCTCACCGTCATCGGCGTCACGTCCGTCACCTACGCGACGGAGACGACCTCGCGCAACGCCACCGGCACCTTCCTCAAGGACCACTGCGACATCGTCCTCGACAGCAAGATCGCCGTCGGCGACGCCGAGTTGACGGCCGAGGGCGTCACGGCGCCGTTCGCGCCCGCGTCCACCGTCGTGACCAGCGCGCTCATGCAGGCCGTCATGGCCACCGCCGCCGAGACCCTCGCGGCTCGCGGCATCGAGCCGCCGCTGCTGCGCTCGGGCAACATCGACGGCGGCACCGACTGGAACCGGCAGATCGTCGCGGAGAACGCCGACCGCATCTTCTGGCACTGAGGCGGGGCACGCAGGGTCAGATGTCGTCGCGGGGCGGGCCTGCCAGGTCGAGCGCCGCGGCCACCCTGATCGTCACGTCCTCCGCGTACACCGCGTCCGGCCGTTCGAAAGCGGACCTGCTGCCGCCCCGCAGGAACGTCACGACCCCGAGCGACTTGCCCCTGCTGCGCAGCACCGTGCACAGCGCGTGGACCGTGTCGGTCGGCCACTGGCGTGCCGCCGCCCACGTCGGGGACTGGGTGGGCGGCGACGACGGGGCGCTCGTGCGCACCGAGCCGATCCGCTCCATCGCGCGCAGCGCCGGGTGCCCGTCCAGGTAGCGGACCGGGATGCCGCCGCCCGCGCTCTGCACGACGGGCCCCGAGCCGCCGGTCGGCGACGCGGCCGCGCGCACCAGCCGTACGGGCGCGTCGGGGCCCGCCGCGTCGGGGTCCGCCGTGTCGAGCGACGGCGCGTGGGGAGAACCGGCGCCCGGCCTGTGGGCGACGAGGTCGACCAGCGCGTGGTCGGCGAAGCCGGCGAGCGCGAAGTCGAGGTACGTGGTGGCCGCCTCGCGCGCGTCCTCGCACTCGGCGGCGGCGCGGGCCGCGCGGTGGAGCTGGTTCGAGCGGAACCGCAGCCGGTCCGCCTCCTGCGCCGCCAGCCTCGCCTCCGTCACGTCCGTGAACAGCCATCCGACGCCGAGCGGCACCGGCTCCTCCGCGAGCGGGGACGCGAGGCGCAGGAACCCGCTGCGCCAGCAGCGGCGCCGCTCTCCCTCGGCCGTGCGGATCGTCACCCACAGCTCGGCGAGCCCCGTCGGCGCGCCCTCCGCGAGCACGTGGTGGAGCGCGGCCTCCAGCTCCTCTACGCCCTGGACGACCATCTCGCCGAGCGGCCTGCCGAGCACCGTGGTGCGGCCCGAGCCGAGCGCGCGCGCCGCGTGCGTGTTGACGACCGTGGGGCGCAGATCGACGTCGACGAGGACGACGCCCCACGACGCGTCGGCGAACAGCGCCTCGCTCAGGGCGATGGACCGCTCCAGGTCGATCTGGGCGTGCACCTCGCTGAACGCGCAGTACACCCCGGCGGGCTTGCCGTCGGCGCCGCGCACGCCCGCCGACTGCGTACGCAGCAGGACCCGGCCGCCGTCCTTGCGCAGCAGCGCGAACTCGTGGACCTGCCGGCCCTCGCTGTCCATGGCGGACATCAGGCGGGCCAGCACCTCGTCGGCGTCGGCGGTGCGCGCGGCCCAGCCGGCGAACCCGTGCCGCCCCACGGCCTCGGCGGCCGACCAGCCGAGTATCCGCTCGGCCTCGCGGTTCCAGTGCGTGATGACGCCGCCCGCGTCGAACGCGCAGAGCGCCGCGTCCATGCCGTCGAGCAGCGCGGCGAGCAGGTCGGACCCGGGTTCGTCCGGGCCTGCCGCGTCCGTGGTCTCGCTCCGGGAAGCACTCATCCTGGCACCCCCTGCAGGACGTCTCCGCCTGTGGCCGCCGGCCGCGCACGACCGATCACAGCCATCCACTGCGATCATTCCACTGGACGTGACGCGGCACACACGAGGTTCCCGGAAATCGTATCGCGCTCGCCTGTGGGAGGTCCCGCGGCAAAAAACGCTTGTCGGCGGGGGCCGGGTTTCCTAGGGTTGCAGTACACGAGAAGGGAGGTGGTTCGGCAGATGTATGACAACCGGACGCGTGAGGTGACTGCGGGCTAGCGCCCGTTCGTCGCACTCTGTGCGGTGCCGGCTCCGCCGGCCGAAATCCCAAGCAGTCACCGACCCGCGGGTTCGCCGGTACGTCCGGCCGGCTTCCTCTCCGGAGGGACCAGAGCCCGCGGGTTTCTGCGTCCCCGCGACGTTGCGCGGGCGCGGGCGCGTCAGCGGGCGGGTCCGTGTGGCTCAGGGGCAGAGCCGCTCCACGCGCCAGCCCTGGCCCTCGCGCTCGCCCTCGTCCCCGTCCCCGCCCCCCTGCACGTAGCGCAGCCGGTCGTGCAGCCGGTTCTCGTGCCCCTGCCAGAACTCGACGGCATTGGGCGTGACGCGGAAGCCGCCCCAGTGCGGCGGCACCGGCACCTGCTCGCCCTCGGGGTAGCGCTCGGCGAGCAGCTCGTAGCGCTCCATCAGCTTCTCGCGCGACGGGATCACGGACGACTGCTCGCTGGCCCACGCGCCGAGCTGCGAACCGTGCGGCCTGGTGCGGAAGTACGCGGCGGTCTCGTCGCGCCCCACGCGCTCCGCGGTGCCGGTGACGATCACCTGGCGCGCGATGCGGTGCCAGGGGAAGAGCAGCGAGACGTGGGGGTTGGCGGTGAGTTCGGTGCCCTTGCGCGACGTGTAGTTGGTGTAGAAGACGAAGCCGCGCGCGTCGAACCGCTTCATCAGCACCGTGCGGGACGACGGGCGCCCGTCGGTGTCCGCGGTGGACACGACCATGGCGTTCGGCTCGGGCAGGCCGCGCTCGGCTGCGTCCGTGAACCAGCGGTCGAACTGGTCCATGGGCGTGGCGGCGAGGTCGGACTCGTGGAGGAGGACGGAACGGTAGTGCTCGCGCATGAGGGCGGGATCCGGATTCTGGTGGGGCACGGGTGACATCCTGCCGCAGCGCGTCCCGCTGCGGCCCCCCGGGCGAAGCCCGGGCCCGGGTGGCCGGTACCGCTTGGGGCAACGCCTGGCCCCGGTGGCCGCGACGGCTCCGGCCACACGGCCGCGGCTCGGGCCGGGCCCCGGCCCGTGAGGGCCCGGGTCCGGCGGACGGGGCGAGCGCCCCCGGCC
>NZ_JAGIQL010000093.1 GCF_017813245.1 Streptomyces montanisoli | reverse complement strand
GGGTGCCTCCGCGGCGGCCCGCGCTCGCGGAGGCGGGCGCCGAGGGGCGCGGCGCGCCCAGCACGGCCCGCCCGCCGCCGCCCTCGTCGGCCGTGACGGTGGTCTCCCAGCCGTGCCGCGCCAGTGCCCGCACCATCGCCCCGACGATCTCCGGGTCGAACTGGGTGCCCGCGCACCGCCGCAGCTCGGCGAGGGCCGTCTCGACGGGCCGCGCCCTGCGGTAGGAGCGCGTCGAGGTCATCGCGTCGAACGCGTCCGCCACGGCCACCACCCGCGCGAACTCCGGGATCTCGTCGCCGGCGAGCCCGTAGGGGTAGCCGCTGCCGTCCATGCGCTCGTGGTGGTGCAGGATCGCGGACCGCGCCTCGCCGAGGAACGCGATGCCGCGCACGATCTCGTGCCCGTACTCGGGGTGCAGCTCGATCACCCGCCGCTCCTGCGGGGTGAGCGGGCCGTCCTTGCGCAGCACGCGCGTGGGCACGCCCAGCTTCCCGACGTCGTGCAGGATGCCGGCGAAGCGGAGCACTTCGAGGCGGTCGCGGTCCATGCCGAGCTCAGCCGCGATCATCGCCGAGGCGCGGCCGACCCGTTCGCTGTGGCCGCGGGTGTACTTGTCCTTGATGTCGACGGCCTGCACGAGCGCCCTGATCGTGGCCTGGTGGGCGGCGCGCTCGCGGTGGTACTGCGCGAAGACCCAGCAGGAGATGTACATGGGCAGCAGCACGAACAGCGACGACAGCGGCCCGTAGGGGCTGCGCCACAGCACCGCCATCATCAGCCCGGCCAGCGCGTGCACGCCGTGGGCCGCGAGCGAACGCGGTAACAGGCCGCGCCACGCGCCGCGCGGCGGCACGCCCTCGGCCGTGGCGAGGATGCCGCCGTCGAGGGCGGCGAGCACGAGGCAGAACGCGAGGGCGGCGGCCGCCGCGGGCAGCAGCACGTACGGGAAGTCGGGCGTCGTCAGCCCGTAGCCGCCGCCACCGAGGGCGACAGGGCCGCCGAACGCGGTCTGCGCGCGTGCGGCCGCCCAGGCGGCCAGCGCGAGCTGGGCGGCGCGCCACACCCTGCGCGCCGCGTACGGACGCCGTTCCACGCGGCCGAGCAGCGCTCCCGGCACGGCGACGAGCGCGGCGGACGCGGGCGGCAGCAGGAAGGCGGCCGCAAGCAGGACGGGGAAGAACGATCCGGCGGCGATCGGCGCGGCGTCGTCGACGGCGCGCGCGGCGCCCGGCCACCGGTGGCGGATCAGCGCCGGCGACTCGCACAGCGCGTAGAGGACGGCGAGCGGGACGACCGCGCGCCAGGGAGTGCCGGCCGCGTGGGCGGCCGGTGCGAGGCAGGCGCCCGCGAGGAGCGCCGTGCCCAGGATGTACGCGCGCGCCGCGCCCGGAATGGCCTTCACGGCGTCCCCCGCCCCCTTGTCGCCCGAACCCCGGTTGTGGGCCGGACCACACGTCGGCGAGCCGAGGTGGGTGGGGCGACGTGGGTCGGCCCGGACAACGGGTCAGGCTAGTGAGCGGGACGGGCGGCCGCCCGCGAACGCGGTCGATTAGCACCTTCGGGTGACAGTGGCGACGCGCGGCGGCCGAGCGGCCGTTCGGGGGCTGCGGTGTGCTATTCGGCGGCGGCGCGGGGGCCCTGGGCCTCCGTGGACACGTCGGTGCTGGGCGGTTTCTGCCCCGACCTGATGAGGTCGATCCGTCCCATGACCTTGTCCCGCAGGTCGCTCGGCACGTCGTCGTGGCCGCAGCAGCGCTTCACGAGCTTCTTCACGGCCTGTTCGAGCCCGTACTTCTCCAGGCACGGCGAGCACTCCTCGAAGTGCTCCTCGAACTTGTGCCCCTGACTGTCGGGCATCTCGTGGTCGAGGAACTCGTAGAGGTGGTCGAGTACCTCGGCGCAATCCGTCTCATGCGGCTCTCCGCAGCTCATGAGCCCGCGCCTTTCCCGTTGTCGGACGACTTACCGGCGGCACCCGCCGGGACCAGCCCGCGGTCACGTGCGTAGTCCTCCAGCATGCCGCGCAGCTGACGGCGGCCGCGGTGGAGCCGGGACATCACCGTGCCGATGGGTGTCCCCATGATGTCCGCGATCTCCTTGTAGGCAAACCCCTCGACATCGGCGAGGTACACCGCGATGCGGAATTCCTCGGGGATCGCCTGGAGGGCGGTCTTCACGTCGGAGTCGGGCAGCCTGTCGAGCGCCTCGGCCTCGGCAGAGCGCAGGCCGGTGGACGAGTGCGACTCGGCGCGCGCCAGCTGCCAGTCCTCGATCTCCTCGGCGGCACTGCGCTGGGGTTCGCGCTGCTTCTTGCGGTACGAGTTGATGAACGTGTTCGTGAGGATGCGGTACATCCAGGCCTTGAGGTTCGTGCCCTCGCGGAACTGGTGGAACGACCCGTACGCCTTGGCGTACGTCTCCTGCACGAGGTCCTCGGCGTCCGCCGGGTTGCGCGTCATGCGCAGGGCGGCCGAGTACATCTGGTCGAGGTAGCCCAAGGCGTCACGCTCGAATCGGGCGCTGCGCTCGGCAGCGGTCTCTTCGATGCGTCCGTCGTCCGTACCAGCCGTCCCTGATTCAGTCCCAGTGACCGGACCCACCTCCTCCAATGCGGTCGCGGAGCCGAACCCGGCCCCACTCGCATCGGAGAATAGTCGACCGCGGGGGTTCGAGGTCTTCGCGTCCGCCGCGGAGGCGGCCGCGGCGGAGGTGCTCCTGCCCGCGGACATCACCGTCCATTCCAGGCCGTCGCCGCCGGAGCGGACGGGGCCGGAGCGGCGCGGGCACATGGTAGGACCCATGAGACGGGACTCCCTCTTCCTGCTCGGTTCACCGGCTGGCACCGCCGGTGCTTTGATGAACAGAAGCCGCACCGCGGGCATTCCCGAGCCGTCCCAGCCAGGTCGCCACGGCCTCGGTCAGGGTCTCCAGCGCCTCGTCCTGGCCGAGAGGCGCGCGCTTGGGCACCGCGAAAGCGTGGTCGGCGTGGGCGATCTCCACCAGGTCGAAGTCGCCGTCCGGGTACTCGGCGGGCTTGCCGAAGGGGTCGGCTCCGCCCTGGACCACCAGGGTGGGCACGCCGGTCAGCAGGAGTTCGTCGGCGCGTGATTTCTCCGGCCTGCCCGGCGGGTGCAGCGGGAAGCTCAGGGCGAGCACCGCGACGGCGCCGAGCTCGCGCCCCGTGCGGCAGGCGACGCGCGCGCCCGCGCTGCGGCCGCCGGCGACGACGGGCAGCCCCGGCTCAGCCAGCGCGGGCCACAGCGCCCGCCACGCGGTGTCCAGGGTCTTCGGCGCGGGGGCCACCTTCTTGCCCGCGACCCGCCAGGGCTGCTCCACCAGGGCGACCGTCACGCCCTGGGAGGGCAGCGCGGCGGCGAGCGCGGTCAGGTCGCGCGCCTCGATGCCGCCGCCCGCGCCGTGGCCGAGCGCCAGGGCGAGGCGGGGTTTCGGTGAGCGGTGCCAGGTGATGTGCGCGGGCCCGGCGAGGGTGTCGACGCTCTCGATGTCGGTGGCGGTGTGGCTGCTCATGCGGCCATGGTGCCTCGCACGCGCGCGTCCCCGGCGCCGGACGTGCCGCAGGTGCCGGACGATGTGCCGTCGGCGCCGGACGATGTGCCGTCGGCGTCAGAAGAGTGTGGACTCCTCCGGTGCCTCCAGCTCCGTCACCAGTTCGGGCCCGTTGTTGCGCACGTCGGAGACCGACGTCGCCACCGGGAAGGCCCGCAGCAGCCCGGCGGGTGGCGGTTCCAGCAGCGGGCGCAGGGCGTCCACGTCCGTGCGTGCCGGGTCGAGCCACGCGTCCCACCGGTCGGGGGTGAGCATCAGCGGCATCCGCGGGTGGATGTCGGACAGCGACCGCGGGCCCTGCCCGCCGGCGTCCGAACGGGCGTCGGCGCCGGCGTCGGAACGAGCGTCGGCGTCGGCGAACGGCGCCGTCTCGGCCTCCGTGGTGATCACCGTGCACGTCACCCACCAGGCGCGCGGGTGGTCGTCGGGGAGCGTCTTGTCGCGCCAGAACTCGTAGAGCCCGGCGAGTGCCATGACCGAGCCGTCCACGGGTGTGACGAAGTACGGCTGCTTGCGTGGCCGCTTGCCGCGCCCCTTCTCCTCGAGCCGCCGCTCGTCGGCGCCGGTCATCCACTCGTAGTAGCCGTCGGCGGGCAGGATGCACCGGCGGGCGGCGAACGGCCTGCGGTACGAGGACTTCTCGTGGACGGTCTCCGCGCGTGCGTTGATCATGCGGGCGCCGCCCTCGGGGGTCTTCGACCAGGACGGCACGAGCCCCCACTTCAGCGTCCGCAGCTGGCGTACGGGCCCGGCGGCGGGTTCCTCCTTCGGCACACGGTCGAGGACCGCGTAGACCTCTTTGGTGGGCGCCACGTTCCAGTCGGGGGCCAGGGCCTCCTCGGGGTCCCACCGCTCGATGCCGAAGACCCCCGCGAGGTCCTCGGGCCGCCTGCTCGCCGCGTACCGGCCGCACATGCCCTTCAGCCACCCCTCCGGCGTCCTCACGAGCCGCGGCCCCACCGGCCCCGGACGGACAACCCTAAGTGCTCGCCGTGACGAGCGTCCAAGGCCGCCGCCCGGGAGTCCGCACAGGCCCGGCCGAGGCCGTTCTCAGCGGGCTTTGGCACACTGCCAGCTCCACGCAAAGCCCGCCCGCCCCTGACAGGAGCGCACGATGGACGACCTGTGGGACCGCGTCTTCGGCACGCAACCCGGCCCCGACGCCTGGCTGGTGATCGTGACGGGCCTGGTCGCGCTGGCCTGCGCGGTGCCGCACGGGGTGTGGCGCGTCACCCGCAACGCGGTGACGATCGCCCACGAGGGAGGCCACGGCCTGGTGGCGCTGGCCATGGGGCGCACGCTGCAGGGCATACGGCTGCACTCGGACACGTCGGGCCTGACGGTGAGCCGCGGCAAGCCGACCGGCCTCGGCATGGTCCTCACCGCCGCCGCCGGCTACACCGCGCCGCCGCTGCTGGGGCTCGGCGGCGCCTGGCTGCTGGCAGCGCACCACATCACGCTGCTGCTGTGGTCGGCGACGGTGCTGCTGGTCGCGATGCTCGTGATGATCCGCAACGCGTACGGGGTGCTGACCGTGCTCGTGGCGGGCGCGGCGTTCGTGCTGGTGTCCTGGCTGACCTCGCCCCAGGTGCAGGCCGCCTTCTCCTACACGGTGGTGTGGTTCCTGCTGCTCGGCGGCGTGCGGCCCGCGTTCGAGCTGCAGTCCAAGCGGCGCAGGGGCGGCGCGGGCGATTCCGACGCCGATCAGCTCGCACGGCTGACGGGCGTCGGCGCGGGGCTCTGGTTCTTCCTCTTCCACGCGGTGTCGCTGTGCTGCCTGATCGGCGGCGGCCGCTGGCTGCTGGGCGTGTAGGCCCTACGCACCTGTTTCGGCGCTTTTGACAGGAATCCGAGTGGCGGTCCAGCCATTAAAGTGAGGGCCATGACCGAGAGTTCCGTGCAGTCCGCCCTCTGGCCCGCCCCGCATGCCACGGGAGCCGTCGAAGCGACGGTCACCGTGCCCGGATCGAAGTCGGTCACCAACCGGGCCCTGGTGCTCGCGGCCCTCGCCGCCGAGCCCGGCTGGCTGCGCAGGCCGCTGCGGTCGCGGGACACGCTGCTGATGGCGGACGCGCTGCGCGCCATGGGCGTCGGGATCGAGGAGACCATCCCCTCGTCGTCACAGACGTCGCGCGGCATGGGCGACAGCGGGCAGGCGGCGACCACGGGCGAGGCCTGGCGGATCATCCCGGCGGGCCTGCACGGACCCGCCGAGATCGGCGTGGGCAACGCGGGCACCGTGATGCGGTTCCTGCCGCCGGTCGCCGCGCTCGCCGACGGTCCGGTCCACTTCGACGGCGACCCGCGTTCGTACGAGCGCCCGCTCGGCGTCGTCATCGAGGCGCTGCGCACGCTCGGCGCCCGCATCGACGACGAGAACCGCGGCTGCCTGCCGCTGACGGTGCACGGCGGCGGCGCGCTCGACGGCGGGCGGGTCGAGATCGACGCCTCCGCGTCGTCCCAGTTCGTCTCGGCCCTGCTGCTGTCCGCGCCCCGCTACAACCAGGGCGTGGAGGTGCGGCACGTGGGTCCCGTGCTGCCCTCGATGCCGCACATCCGGATGACGGTCGACATGCTGCGCGCCGTCGGCGCCCAGGTCGACGAGCCGGAGACCGGCGGCGAGCGGAACGTGTGGCGGGTCACGAGCGGCGCGGTGCTCGGCCGCGACCTGACCGTGGAGCCCGACCTGTCCAACGCGCAGCCGTTCCTCGCGGCGGCGCTGGTCACGGGCGGCCGGGTGACGATCCCCGACTGGCCGACGCGCACCACGCAGCCGGGCGACGCCCTGCGGTCGCTGTTCACCCGGATGGGCGGATCGTGCGGCATCGTCTCCACGTCCGACGGCACGGCCCTCACCTTCGCGGGCAGCGGCCGCGTCCACGGCATCGACGCCGACCTGAGCGAGGTCGGCGAGCTGACGCCGGGCATCGCGGCGGTCGCCGCGCTCGCGGACTCCCCTTCCACCCTGCGCGGCGTGGCCCACCTGCGGCTGCACGAGACGGACCGGCTCGCGGCGCTGACGAAGGAGATCAACGAGCTGGGCGGCGACGTGACGGAGACCGCCGACGGCCTGGTGATCAGGCCGCGCCCGCTGCACGGCGGCGTGTTCCACACGTACGACGACCACCGCATGGCCACCGCGGGCGCCGTGCTCGGCCTGGTCGTCCCCGGCATCGAGATCGAGAACGTGGGCACGACGGCGAAGACGCTGCCCGACTTCCCGCGTATGTGGACCGGGATGCTGGCCGGGTCCGGGTCCGGGTCCGGGTCCGGGTCCCGGTCCGAGGCCGGGTCCGGGTCCGCGAGCGGCGGCGACCCGGGCCCCGGAGCGGGCGCGGGAGCCTGACGCGATGCGCCGCTACGGCAAGAACCCCGACGAGGACGACATCCGCAGCCGCCCCAACCCCAGGGGCAGCAGGCCGCGCACGAACATCAGGCCGAAGCACGAGGACGCGGCGGAGGGCATGGTGCTCACCGTCGACCGCGGCCGCCTGACCTGCCTCGTCGAGGACCGGACCGTGGTGGCGATGAAGGCGCGCGAACTGGGCCGCAAGGCGGCCGTGGTGGGCGACAGGGTCGGCCTCGTCGGGGACCTGTCGGGCAGGAAGGACACGCTCGCGCGGATCGTGCGGATCGAGCCGCGCACGTCGGTGCTGCGGCGCACCGCGGACGACGACGACCCGTACGAGCGCGTGATCGTCGCCAACGCCGACCAGCTGGCCATCGTGACGGCGCTCGCCGATCCTGAGCCGCGCCCCAGGCTCATCGACCGGGCGCTGGTGGCCGCGTACGACGGGGGGCTGGAACCGCTGCTCGTCCTGACGAAGTCGGACCTCGCGCCCGCGGAGCCGCTGCTCGAAACGTACCGGCCGCTCGGCCTGCGCTATGTGGTCACCCGGCGCGACGAGCTGGCCGACGGGGGCGCCGAGCGGGTGCGCGCGCACCTGGAGGACCGTACGACCGCGTTCGTCGGCCACTCGGGCGTCGGGAAGACGACGCTCGTCAACGCGCTCGTCGCCAAGGAGCGGCATCGGGTGACGGGCGGCGTGAACGCCGTCACCGGGCGCGGCAGGCACACCACGGTCTCGGCGCTCGCGCTGCCGCTCGCCGGCGCGGCCGGCTGGGTCGTCGACACGCCGGGCATCAGGTCGTTCGGTCTGGCCCACGTCGACCCGTCCCGGGTGATCCTCGCCTTCCCCGACCTGGTGGACGGCACGGAGGGCTGCCCGCGCGCGTGCAGCCACGACGAGCCGGACTGCGCGCTGGACGCGTGGGTGGCGGATGGCCACGCGGACCCGGCGAGGCTCTACTCGCTGCGCAGGCTGCTGGAGGTCAGGCACCACGAGGGCGACTGAGCGTGGCCCCGGCCGGCGGGAGGCCGGTAGCGCCGGGATAGTTTGCACGTGCCCGGCGCTGGTAAGTGCATAATCGCACGAGCGAGACGAAGCGGTCACGGACCCGGGAGGCTGACGACGATGGCGTGGCTGCTGGTCGTGGTCGCGGGGCTGCTGGAGACGGGGTTCGCCGTCTGCCTGAAGCTGTCGCACGGCTTCACCCGGCTGTGGCCCACGATCGCCTTCGCGAGCTTCGCGCTCGGCAGCTTCGGCCTGCTGACGCTGTCGCTGCGCAAGCTGGACGTCGGCCCCGCCTACGCGGTGTGGACGGGCATCGGCGCGGCGGGGACCACGGTCTACGGCATGGTCTTCCTCGGCGACCTCGTCTCGACGCTCAAGCTCGTGTCCATCACGCTCGTCATCCTCGGCGTGATCGGCCTTCAGCTTTCGGGCTCCGGTCACTGACGCGGACGGGCCGCACGGCCGCCCCCGGTACTGTGACGGCCATGTCCGACTACCACGATGATCTGCGCCTGGCCCATGTGCTGGCCGATGCCGCCGACGCCGCGACGATGGACCGGTTCAAGGCACTCGACCTCAAGGTCGAGACGAAACCGGACATGACGCCGGTGAGCGAGGCGGACAGGACCGCCGAGGAGCTGATCCGGGGCAGTCTCCAGCGCGCCCGCCCCAGAGACGCGGTACTCGGCGAGGAGTTCGGCGTGGCGGGCACGGGGCCGCGCCGCTGGGTGGTCGACCCGATCGACGGCACCAAGAACTACGTGCGCGGCGTGCCGGTGTGGGCGACGCTGATCGCGCTGACGGTCGCGGGCGAGGGCGGCTACGAGCCGGTCGTCGGGGTCGTGTCGGCGCCCGCGCTCGGCCGCCGCTGGTGGGCCGAGCTCGGCGGCGGCGCGTTCACCGGCCGCAGCCTGTCGGCCGCGACGCCGCTGCGGGTGTCGCGGGTGTCGGCGCTCGGCGACGCGTCGTTCGCCCACTCGTCGCTCAGCGGCTGGGAGGCGCGGGGGCGTCTCGACGGCTTCCTTGACCTGACGAGGGCGTGCTGGCGCACGCGCGGGTACGGCGACTTCTGGCAGTACATGATGGTCGCGGAGGGCTCCGTCGACATGTGTGCGGAGCCCGAGCTGTCGCTGTGGGACATGGCCGCGCCGTCGATCGTCGTCCAGGAGGCGGGCGGGCGGTTCACCGGGCTCAACGGCACCGACGGGCCGTACGGCGGCGACGCGGCGGCGTCGAACGGCATCCTGCACGACACGCTGCTCGGCTACCTGGGCGAGCGGTAGGGAGCACGCGGCGCGCGGTGGCGCACACCCGGAACGTGCTGAGCGCGTACACGAGGAGGCCGGACCCCTTGGGGCCCGGCCTCCTCCGCGTCCGGTGAGCGGGGCCGGCCGCGGAGGGCCTGGACCGCGGCCTCCGGCCGCTCGCCGAAGTCATCTGAGCCGATCGTACAATGGACAGTGTCCAAGTCAAGCGCACGTCCAAACTCGTACTGATCTCGGGATTCCCGTCCCCCACTGTTAGGCTGACCCCATGAGTGACCTGTTGGAACGACTGCGCGAGCGCGGCTGGCGCATGACGGCGCAGCGCCGCGTGGTGGCCGAGGTCCTCGACGGCGAGCACGTGCACCTGACGGCGGACGAGGTGCACGCGCGCGCGGCCGGCCGGCTGCCGGAGATCTCCCGGGCGACGGTCTACAACACGCTCGGCGAGATGGTCTCCCTCGGCGAGGTGGTCGAGGTGACCACCGACCGCAGGGCCAAGCGGTACGACCCGAACGCGCACCGCCCCCACCAGCATCTGGTCTGCGCCCGCTGCGGCACCATCCGCGACGTGCACACCTCGGGCGACCCGCTGAGCCAGCTGCCCGCGGACGAGCGCTTCGGCTTCACCGTCTCGGACGTCGAGGTCACCTACCGGGGGCTGTGCCCGGACTGCGCGGCCGGCGCCTGAAGCACACACAGCCTTGAGTCCCGTATCTCCGAGGAGATACGGGACTCAAGGTTTTCAGTAGCGGGGACAGGATTTGAACCTGCGACCTCTGGGTTATGAGCCCAGCGAGCTACCGAGCTGCTCCACCCCGCGTCGGTGAACACGACACTACGTCACCCTCGCCCGCCGGGGCAAATCCCTTTCCCGCAGCTCATCCGCAGCTCATCCGCAGCTCATCTGCCGCTCCCCCGCCGAGCCCCTCAGGCCGTGAGCTCCTGCTGGAGCGCGGCGAGCAGCTTCGCCGCGCGCTCCGCGACCTCGGCCGGGCCGAGCTCCGCCGCGCGCGTGCACCACAGCTGGGCCTCGGCCAGCTCGCCGCCCCTGGCCGCGAGCAGCCCGAGCCGCAGCGCCGCCCTGCCGTGGCCGGCCTGCGCCGCGCGCGTCCACCACAGCACGGCCTCGGCGTCGTCGCCCTCGCGCACGAGCAGCAGGCCGAGGTTGAACGCGCCGCTGCGGCTGCCCGCCTCGGCGGCCTCCCGGTACCAGCGGGCCGCGCCCTCGGTGTCGCCGCGCCGTGCGGCCAGCATGCCCGCGCGCACCTGGGCGCGTACGTGCCCCTGGTCGGCGGCGCGCTCGTACCACAGCTCGCACTCGGTCTTCTCGGTCCGCAGCTGCGACTCGCCCAGCGCGGGCGGCGCGGCAGGCGGGCGGCGCGCGTCGAGCAGCATCGCGAGCCGGTAGGCGGCCTCGGCGCTGCCGCCGCCCGCGGCGCACCGCAGGTGGCGCTCGGCCGTGCGCTCGTCGCCGTCCCTGAGGCAGGCGATCGCGACCTGGAGCGCGGCCTCGGTGTGGCCCGCGCAGGCGGCGCGGTCGTACCACTTCAGGGCGGCCGCGTCCTCGTCCCGGCTCGCGTACAGGATGCCGAGGTTGAAGGCGGCGTCCACGCTGCCGGCCTCGGCCGCCTTGGAGAACCACGGCTCGGCGCCCGCCGCGTCCCCCGCCTGGAGGAGCAGGACGGCGAGCGCGTTGGCGGCCTCGCGGTGGCCGGCGTACGCGGCGCGCCGGTACCACTGCTCGGACTGCGCGGCCCGGTCCTGGGCCGCGCACAGCAGCGCGAGGTTGTACGCGCCGTTGACGTCACCCGCGTCCATGGCGGTGCGGTACCAGCGCTCGGCGGTCTGCTGCTCGCCGCGCGCGGCGTGCAGCGCGCCCAGCGCGTTGGCGGCGGAGCCGTCGCCGTCCTGGGCGGCGCGCAGCCACCAGACGGCGGCGGACTCCTGGTCGCCCGCGTCGCGCAGCAGGAAGCCGAGGGCGCTCGCCGCCTTCGGCTCGCCGTCCTTGGCGGAGCTCAGGTACCAGCGCCCGGCCTCCTTGAGCTCGCCGCGGCGCTCCAGGATCGCGCCGAGGTGCAGCGCGGCGCGGCGGTGCCCGCGGGCGGCTGCCTGCCGGTACCAGTGCTCGGCGTCCTCGACGGATGCCTGGGACGCGGCCTGCGCCGCCGGGCGCGTACGCTCCCTGGCCCGCCGCTCGAGTCCGAGCGCGAGGCGGTACGCGGCCTCGCGGTGCCCGCGCTCCGCGGCGGCGCGCAGCCAGCGCTCCGCCCCGATGTCGCTGCGGTGTTCGAGCAGGTCGGCGAGGGCGTAGGCGCCGGACGCGTGGCCCTGCTCGGCGGACTGGCGCAGCCAGTACTCGGCGCCCGGCTCGTCCCCGCGCTCGCGGAAGTGCTTGCCGAGCGCGTGGGCGGCCGCGGCGGAGCCGGCGACGGCGGCCACGCGCCACCAGCCCGCCGCCTCATCGGCGTAGCCGCGCTGGTGCAGCAGGACGCCGAGGTTGTTGGCGGCGGCGCGGTCGCCTTCCGAGGTGGCGGACCGCAGGTGGGGCTCGGCCCCGTCGAGGTCGCCACGGCGCAGCAGCAGGGCGCCGAGTGCGCTCGCCGCCGCCGTGTCACCCGCTTGTGCCGCGGCTCTGTGGCGTGCCTCCGCCTCGGCCTCGGTCTGCTCGGCCTGGTCCATGACCTCCGTGGGCTCCATGGGGTCGGCCGACTCGATGAGGGCGGCCGAGGCGAGCGTACCGACGCCTGACCCGACTTCGGTACGCCTCCGCGCAAACCGCCCTGTCTCCAACAGAGTTGTCCTATCCCCCATAAAACCTATCGTCGCATCACCTGCTACCCGCTCACCTCTGGTATATCGCGGACCGCAAGGTCACTTCAGCGTTTTGTCGACATGCCCACAGGGAGATAAGTCAAACACGGTAGGGCGGTCTCGGCACCAACCGCCACACACTCCGCACAAACGCGCGACGAGGGCCCGGATCCTGTTGGATCCGGGCCCTCGTATTGCAGTAGCGGGGACAGGATTTGAACCTGCGACCTCTGGGTTATGAGCCCAGCGAGCTACCGAGCTGCTCCACCCCGCGCCGTTGTGGATCAACCGTACCACGGCGCGGGAGCGGGTCCTGCACGAAGCGAGCAGGTCGGAGCACGTCAGCCGCTGCCACCACCGCTGCCGGCACCGGACCCGGCCGAGCTGCCCTCCAGCTCGGCCGCCCGGTCGAGGGCGTTCTGCAGCTCCTGCTGCGCCTTGCCGTATGCCGCCCAGCCGTCCTTGTCGAGGTGGGTAAGCGCCTTCTTGCTGTCGGCCTCGGCCTGCTGGGCGTCCTGGATCGCCTGCTGGAGCGCCTTGTCGTCGGCGGGCGGCTTCGTCTGCTTGCCCGGCGGCTGTGCCGTCGAGGGCGGCTGTTCGTCCGTGCCGAACACCGCGTTGAGCGCGTCGCCCAGCGAGTCCTCGAAGACGGGCTTGCCATCGCCGTAGGAGGCCGCCACCTTCTTCAGCAGCGGATAGTTCTGGCTGCCCGCCCGGTGGTTGCCGCCCTTGGTGTAGACGGGTTCGACGTACAGGAAGCCGTTGTCGACCGGGACCGTGAGCAAGTTGCCGTACTCGATGTCCGAGTTGCTGCCCTTCAGGTTCTTGACGAACTCGGCCACGTCCGTACTGCCGCTGACCTTGCTCTGCACCTGTCCAGGGCCCGGCACGTTGTCGCCGGTGACTCTGAGGATCCTGATCTTCCCGTAGTCGCTGCTGGTCGCGTCCGAGTCGACGGCCATGAAGCCGCTGAGGCTCGGCCTGCCGCTCGGCGTGAACGTCGACGTCAGCGAGAACGTCTGGTTCTTCTGCTTGGGCATCTTCAGGCTCAGGTAGTACGGCGGGACCGCGCTGTTGGAGCTGGTGGTCGGGTCGTCGGGCACCTGCCAGGCGTCGCTGCCGCTGTAGAACTGGGCCGCGTCCCTGACGTGGTAGCGCGTCAGCAGCTCACGCTGCACCTTGAACAGGTCCTGCGGGTACCGCAGGTGGGCCTTGAGGCCTGCCGGGATGTCAGCCTTGGGCCGCACCGTGCCGGGGAACGCCTTCATCCACGTCTTGAGCACCGGATCCTGGTCGTCCCACTGGTACAGCGTGACCTTGCCGGTGTACGCGTCGACGGTCGCCTTCACCGAGTTGCGGATGTAGTTGACCTGGTTCTGCTGGGCCACCACCGAACGCGAGTGGTTCGTGAGCGAGTCCTCGGTGGTGTCGCCGAGCGTCGTGCGGGAGGAGTACGGATAGCTGTCCGTCGTGGTGTAGGCGTCCACGATCCACTTGATGTGGCCGTCCACCACGGCCGGGTAGGCGTCGCCGTCCAGCGTCAGCCAGGGCGCGACGGCCTCGATGCGGTCCTTCGGCGTCCGGTTGTAGAGGATCCGCGAACCCTTGCCGATGGCGCCGGAGTAGAGCATCTGCGGCTCGCTGAAGGCGACCGCGTAGGCGGCCCTGTTCAGCGGATTGGCCAGCGAGACCCCGCTGTCGCCCTGGTAGCTGGTGGTCTTGGTGTTCCCGCCCTTCGTCTCGTAGTCGAGCTCCTTCTGCGGGCCGCCCACGATCGAGTACTGGGTCGTCTTCTCGCCGTAGTAGATCTGCGGATGCCTGATCGGCCCCAGTTGGCCCGTCGTGGGCAGGCCCGACTCGGTGAAGTCGGGGGCGCCGACGGTGCCCTGTGACGGGTCGGTGACCGCGTTGGTGCCCTTGGCGGCGATCAAGCCGTAGCCGTGGGTGTAGGTGAAGTGGTCGTTGATCCAGTTGTGCTTCGGGATACCGGCGACGTTCAGCTCGCGCACGCCGACGATGGTGTCCTGCAGCTTCCCCGTCGACGGGTCCTTGTACCGGTCGACGTTCAGCGTCGAGGGGAACTGGTAGTACTTGCGCGACTGCTGTACCTGCTGGAACGCAGGCGAGACTATGTTCGGGTCGACGAGGCGGTAGCTGGCCGCCGAGTCCGCGGCCTTGCGCTGCTCGTCCGCGGGGGCCGCGCCGCCCTTGCCGGAGTAGTCCGTCACCTCGGTGTGGTCGATGCCGTACGCGGCGCGCGTGGCCTTGATGTTCTTGTGGATGTACGGCGCCTCCTTGGCCTGCTCGTTCGGCTGGACCGTGAACTTCTGCACGATCGCCGGGTAGAGGCCGCCGATGAGGATCGCCGAGAGCACCATCAGGCCGAAGCCGATCAGCGGCAGCTGCCAGGTGCGGCGCCACAGCGTCGCGAAGAACAGCACGGCGCAGATCACCGCGATGCAGAACAGGATCGTCTTCGCCGGCAGGTAGGCGTTGGCGTCGACGTACCTGAGGCCCGTCCAGGCGTCGGTCGACTTGAAGCCGCTCGACTTGACGGCGAGGCCGTAGCGGTCGAGCCAGTACGCCACGGCCTTCAGGGACACGAAGAGGCCGATCAGCACGGACAGGTGGCTCGTGGCGGCCGCCGTGGCGCGCGCGCCCGGGCTCGTCATCCGCAGCCCGCCGTACAGGTAGTGCGTGAGGGCGGCGGCGACCACGGAGAGGACGGCCGCGGCGAAGCCGAACCCCAGCAGGAAGCGGTACCACGGCAGGTCGAACGCGTAGAAGGACACATCCAGGTGGAACTGCGGGTCGCGCTTGCCGAACGGCACGCCGTCGACCCACAGCAGCCAGGTGCGCCACTGGCCGGACGCCGAGGCGCCGGCGATCAGCCCGACCAGCGCCGTGACCGCGGACAGCACCCACTTCTTGTACGGCGCGATGCTCATCCGGTAGCGGTCGAGGCTCTGCTGCTCCGTGGACATCGCGCTCAGCGGCGGGCGCAGCCGGTGGGCGAGCCAGATGTTGAAGCCGACGGCCACCGCCATGATGAGGCCGAAGACGCCGAAGAGGCCGATCTTCGTCCACAGCGTCGTGGTGAACACCGACGAGTAGTCGACCGAGCGGTACCAGAGCCAGTCCGTCCAGAAGCCCGAGAACATCACGAAGGCCATCGCGAGCACGGCCAGCAGCCCCAGGACCATCAGCAGGAACCGCACGCGTCCTGACGGCCGCCCCACCCTCGTCCGTGACCCGGTCGGGCCTCCGCCGCGGTCCGGCATCTGGAAAGCCAACGTGCGCACCTCGAAAAAGTCTGGTAACTGCCCTCCGGGGCAACCGGAGGAAGGGTCGTGGGCCGGGGCCGGCTGGGGCGTGCTCATCGGTCCAGGCGATCGCAGGACCCCACCATGCAACTTACTGAGGGCTTATCCAGTTCCCACCCGAGGGCCCGAAGAGGGCAGGATATTGGTCATGTCGAACGTTTCCCCCTCAGGGACCCCGATGGCCGCGACCCCGCTGACGCGGGCCGTGCTCGAGATCGACGAGTACGCGGCAGGCCTCGGCTGGGACCAGCCCGCCCACCTGTTCGCACTCGTGGACAGCGAACGCATGCGTGCGGACGAACCCGAACTCGCGGCCCAGCTGGGCCTTGACGACGGCGACGAAGTCGCCCCCCTCACCCCTGTCGAGCAGGAGGAGATCCCCGCGGGCGCCGCCCTGGACGAGTTCCTCGCCACGATCGCCTGGCCCGACGCGGTCGCGGGCTGCGCGCTCGCCGTCGAGCGCCTGATGCTGCCGCCGTCAGCGGAGTCGAGCATTCCGGAGGGGCTCGACGAGGCCGCGCTCGGCGCGTGGGTCGCGCGCCACCCCGAGCGGCAGGAGGTGCGCATGACGGTGGCCGTGCTGCGCGACGGCACGCGCGAGTCGGCGCTGCGGCTGCGCGAGAAGGACTCGGCCGGCGAGGTGCTGACCGGTTCCGGGCTCGTGCCCGGTCTTGCGGAGGCGCTGGCCGCCACCTTCGGATAGTAGGACGAGGCCCTTGGACGAGGCTTTAAGGGCAGGACGAGCAGGACACGGGGCACGCGGCGCGGTCAGCCTGCCGAGCAGCTGGGCAGGCCGGCCGTGTCGCCGGTGCGGATCTTGTCGACGGACGCCTTGGCGTCCGAGAGGTTCTTGACCCTGACGAGGGTGAGCCCCTTCGGGGTGTCCGCCGCGGCTTCCTTGCAGTTGTCGGACGGCGCGAGGAAGTACCGCGCACCCGCGTCGCGCGCGCCGATCATCTTCATCGCGATGCCGCCGATGGGCCCCACCGTGCCCTTGTCGTCGATGGTGCCCGTGCCGGCCACGAACTTGCCGCCGGTGAGCGAGCCGGGCGTCAGCTCGTCGATCAGCCCGAGGGAGAACATCATCCCGGCGCTCGGGCCTCCGACGTCGGCCAGCTTGATGTCGATGTCGAACGGGAAGGTGTGGTCCGTGCCCGCCGCGATGCCGACGATGGCGCGCGATTTGCCGCTGTCGTGCGAGAGCGCCGTCTTCACGGTGACCTTGCGGCTGCCCGAGGGCTCCTTGCCGGCCTTCTTGGCGGCGGCCGCGGTCTTGGCCGGCACCACCGTGAAGACGACGTCCTGGCCGGGCTTGTGCCGGGTGACGAGCCCGGCGACCTGGTCGGGGCGCGTGACCTTCGTGCCGTCCACGGCCTCGATCAGGTCGCCCGCGTGGAGCTTGCCCTCGGCCGGGCTGTTCTTCAGCACGCTCGCGACGTTGACGTGCGAGACGACCGGGATGTGCAGCTCCTTGAGCGCCGCGACCTTCGCGCTCTCCTGGGACTGGCTGAACTCCTCGGCGTTCTCCTGCGACGACTGCTGCTCGGTCTGCCCGTTCGGGTAGAGCGTGTCGTGCGGGACGACCACGTCGTCGTGGGCCAGCCAGCCGTAGACGGCCTCCACGATGTTCATGCGGTAGTCGGCCTGCGTCACGCGGACCGTGACCATGTTCAGGTGGCCAGAGGTCGGGTACGTCTTGTGCCCGGAGATCTGGAGGACCGGCTTGCCGCCGGGGCTCGACAGGGTGTTCACCGTGGGCCCGGGGCTCATCTCGGCGTACGGCACCTTCGTGAGGGCGCCCACGCACAGGAGGGCGATCAGGACGAGGGTGGACGCGAGCATCGTCACGGTACGGCGCGGCATGGCTCGACAGTACGGGAAGGGCCTGTGAGCGCACCGCGCGGGCCGGGGCGGCCGCACGGCTACTCGGCGGGGTCACGCTCCATGGCGTCACGGAAGCGGGCGTAGCCGTTGAGCTCGGCTATGTCGCCCATCGTGTGGCTCTTGGAGGCCCAGCTTCCCCATATCGCGGCGCCTAGGGCGGCGACGACAGGGATCAGCAACCAGGTGAGCACGGCCATCGCGATCTCCCGTCCCAGTCAGCAGATTTGATCTACAGATTTACGTTCTGTAGAGCTAACGCTGCTGGGCGTGGAGTGGTTACGCAAATCGGACAAGATGCCCCGTGCGGGTTACGGGGACAGCGCCCGTCCGCCACCCCCTAACGAGGGGGCTACGCCCCGACCCACTCCTCGGTGCCATCCGTGAACGACTGGTGCTTCCAGATGGGGACCTCGTGCTTGAGGTCGTCGATCAGCCTGCGGCACGCCGCGAAGGCCTCGGCGCGGTGCGGGCAGGCGACCGCGACGATCACGGCCAGGTCGCCCACGCTCAGATCGCCCACACGGTGGACGGCGGCCAGCGCGCGCACCGGGAAGTCGGCGGCCACCTTCTCCGCGACCCGGCGCAGCTCCGCCTCGGCCGAGGGGTGGTGCGAGTAGCCGAGGGCCTCGACGTCGGCCCCCGAGTCGTGGTCGCGCACCGTGCCGACGAAGAGGGCCGTGCCGCCCGCCGCCGCGTCGCCCACCGCGGCGAAGACCTCGTCGAGGCTGAGCGGGGTGTCCCGGATCGCCAGCAGGCGCAGCGGCTGGTCGCTACCGCGCTCGCCCGGGTGGTCCGTACGGTCCTGTGTGGTTGCCATGAGGTCCATCGTGCCGTACGTCCGCTGCGTACTGCTACAGATGTCCGCTGCGGGCGCCCGCTGCGGACGTCCGCCTCGCGCCGCTACAGCCGGCGGCGGGCCTTGCGCACCCTGCGCACCACCGCGGCCGTGCCCAGCAGCGCCACCGTCGCGCCGGCGGCCCCCGCGGCCGTGGCGTCCTTGCGGCCGAGCCTGCGGCCCGCCACGGTGTGCCTGCCCTCGACCTCTTCGAGCAGCGCGGCGAGCGCTTCCTCGTTCGTCCAGCGCGGCCGCCAGCCCGCGTCGTGCAAGGCGCTCACGCTGACCACCCAGGGGTACATCGTGTACGCGAGGTCGCCGGCCGGGGACGGGGTGAGGCCGATCCTGTGCAGCCTGGCGGCCGCGCCCAGTGCGACCGCGGACGGCAGCTCCATGCGGCGGATGCCGGTGAGCTCCTCGACCTCGCCCTGTTCGAGCCAGCCGTCGCAGCCGACGGCGAACTCGCCCTCCACCTTGCCGAGCGCCGCGTACTCCAGGGCGCTGACCAGGTCGTCCACGTGGCAGAACTGCCAGGTGGGGCGCGAGCCCGCGACGACGAGGAGGCGCGGGGACTCGAAGTAGCGGGTGAGCGCGGTGTCGGTGCCGCCGACGAGCACGGCCGGCCGTACGACGGTGACGTTGAGGCCCGGATGCGCGCGCGGCGCCCTGCGGCCGAGCCGCTCGATCTCCAGCAGGTCGCCGACGCCGGCCGCCTCGGCGGTGGCGCGCAGCTCGGCGTCCTCGGAGAGGGGCACGTCGTTGTCGGGCAGCGCCCCGTAGACCATGGCGGACGTGCACAGCACGACGCGGTGCACGCCCGCGGCGGCGGCCGCGGTGAGCACGGTCTGCGTGCCGCGCACGTTGTAGGCGGTGCGCGCGGCCGGGTCGGACTCCAGGTCGAGGTCGAGCGCCAGGTGCACCACGACGTCCACGCCGCGCAGCCGGTCCGCGATGGCCGGGTCCCGCACGTCGAGGACGTGCCAGGTGGCGTCCTGGACGCCGCCGCGCCGCTCGTCGATGGCGATGACCTGCTTGGTCTCGGCGGAGGCGGCGAGCCTGCGGGTCAGCAGGTCGCCGACCCCCGTGGCGGCGCCGGTGACGGCGACCACGGGGCCGCGCGACCTGCTCGGGGTTGCGTGGTTTCGCGTAGCGCGAACCTGTGACTCTGGGGAACTCACCGGGCGGCTCCAGCGGTTGTCTTCAGTACGTACGTGAAGGACGCGTACGTACCAGGTGACGTTCATCCTGCCGCAGAGTTCCCGGCGGATGTGGGTACGGCCCGGGGAGCCGGCCGGGTGTCGGTCGTGGACGTGCCGATCCCGGACGCGGGACGCATCGCTCGCGCGCCCCCGGGGCAGGCGCAGGTCGTGCCATGCCCCGAGGGCGCGGTGAAGCATAGGCTGGATGGTGCAGGGCAGCCGCTGCCGGCAGGAAGCCGGCGGCCTTACGAGCCGAGGAAACCCGTGAGTGACACCCCATTCGGATTCGGCCTTCCGCCGGAGGAGCCGGAGGACGGCGACGGCAAGAAGAAAGGTCCTGACGGAGGCGGTCAGGGTTCCGGTGGCCAGGGATCCGGCGGTCAGGGGCCGGGCGGCCAGGGCCCGGGCCAGGGAGGGCAGAACCCGTTCGGTTTCGGGTTCCCCGGCCTGCCGGGCGGCGGGAGCGGCGGCGCGGGCGGGGACAACCCCTTCGCCGCCATGTTCGGCTCCCTCAACCCCGGCGACCTGGGGCAGGCCTTCCAGCAGCTGGGCCAGATGCTGAGTTCCGGGAGCGGCCCCGTCAACTGGGACATGGCCAAGCAGATCGCCCGGCAGACCGTGGCGCAGGGCACCCAGGACGGCACGAAGGACGCGAGCGTGACCGCCGGGGACCGCGCGTCCGTCGGCGAGGCCGTGCGCCTGGCGGACCTGTGGCTCGACGGCGTGACGTCGCTGCCGTCGGGGGCCAACACAGCGGTGGCGTGGAGCCGCGCCGAGTGGGTCGAGGCGACGCTGCCCGCGTGGCAGCAGCTGGTCGACCCCGTGGCCGAGCGGGTCGGCGCGGCGATGGGCGACGTGCTGCCCGCCGAGATGCAGGACATGGCGGGGCCGCTCATCGGCGTGATGCGGTCCATGGGCGGCGCGATGTTCGGCCAGCAGCTGGGGCAGGCCGTCGGCGTGCTGGCCGGTGAGGTGGTCGGCTCGACGGACATCGGCCTGCCGCTCGGCCCGGCCGGCAAGGCCGCGCTGCTGCCGCTGAACATCGAGGCGTTCGGCAAGGACCTGGGCGTGGCGAAGGAGGAGGTGCGGCTGTACCTGGCGCTGCGCGAGGCCGCCCACCAGCGGCTGTTCACGCACGTGCCGTGGCTGCGGTCGCACATCTTCGGCGCCGTCGAGGGCTACGCGCGGGGCATCAAGGTCGACACGTCGAAGCTGGAGGACGTGGTCGGGCAGTTCGACCCGTCGCACCCGGAGGAGCTCCAGGAGGCTCTCCAGCAGGGCATGTTCCAGCCCGAGGACACCCCGGAGCAGAAGGCCGCGCTGGCCCGTCTCGAGACGGCGCTCGCGCTGGTCGAGGGGTGGGTGGACGCGGTCGTCCACGAGGCCGCGAAGACCAGGCTGACGGGCGCGGACGCACTGCGCGAGACGCTGCGCAGGCGGCGCGCGTCCGGCGGGCCCGCCGAGCAGACGTTCGCCACGCTGATCGGCCTGCAGCTGAGGCCGCGCAGGCTGCGTGACGCGTCCCGGCTGTGGGCGTCCCTGACGGACGCGCGCGGTGTGGACGGCCGCGACGGCTTGTGGGAGCACCCGGACATGCTGCCGACGGCGTCCGACCTGGACGACCCGGACGGGTTCGTGCACCGCGAGCAGATCGACTTCTCCGAGCTGGACAAGATGCTCGGCGAGGCGGCGGGCGGCGGCAGCGAGCGGCCGCACGACCCCTTGAAGAAGGGCGAGGCGCCGGAGACGCCGGCGGACGGCGAGGACCGCACGGACGACGAGGGCGGCCCTGACGCGGGCGGGACCGAGGGCAAGGGCGACGGCGGGAAGTGAGCCTCTACGACGACGCCGTTCTCGTGCTCAAGGGGTACGGGGACGGCACCGGCGATGACGCCGCCGCGGAACAGGACGAGCTGCGCCAGGCGTACCTCGACCACCTGGCCGCCCACCCCGACGGCATGTGGAAGGCGTGCGGCGCCGGGCACCTGACGGCGAGCGCGCTGGTCGTCGACCCGGCGCGTGAGCGGGTGCTGCTGACGTTGCACCGCAAGCTCGCCATGTGGCTCCAGATGGGCGGCCACTGCGAGCCCGGCGACGTCTCCCTGGAGGCCGCGGCGCTGCGCGAGGCCGCGGAGGAGTCCGGGATCGCGGGGCTCACCCTGCTGCCCGGCGGGCCCGTCCGGTTGGACAGGCACCCGATCCCGCCGCCCTGCCACGTCCACTTCGACGTGCAGTATGCGGCGATCGCGCCCGAGGGGGCCGTCGAGGCGATCAGCGACGAGTCGCTGGATCTGCGCTGGTACGGCTACGACGAGGTGGCGGACGTCGCCGACGCGTCCGTGCGGCGCCTGCTCGCCGCCACACGCGCGCGTCTCGCCCGGCCCGCCGGGCAGGCTGTCCCGGGCGGCGACCGGAGCTGAGCGCCTGGCCGAGTGCGGCCTGGCGGTAGACAGGTGCGGGGCGGGGGACCGCCGAACACGATGCCGTGCCCCGCATCGTCGAGGCGCGGGGCGAACCGGCCGCCCTGGCGCGCCGACTGCCCCGCCCGCCGGGCAGCCCGGTCAGCGCCCCCGGCCATACCGGCCGAAACGGTACCGAAAGCGCGCGTGCCGGCGACCAGAGCCGGCCACCCCTGGCTCGCCGGCTTCCCCCCTGCGCCGCTGGAGCGGCGGACGCCCCAGGCGCCGGACCGGGGCTGGGCGGACGCCCAGGGCCGGCCGGTGGCGCGCCCACCGGCCGGGCGCGCGGGCCGGCGTCAGCTCCAGGCGTTGCCCTGGTTCTGGCCCCGGGCGCCCTGCTGGCCCACCCCGAACTGGGCGGCGATGCCGCCTCCGATCGCCGCGTCCTGCGGCGGCAGCAACTCGCTGGGCTGCACCAGGGCGAACCCCTGGCCGAGGAAGCTCAGCTCCCAGCCCTCGCCGGTGTTGCCGCGCCGCCGCCGCACGGGCGACGAGTACGTCTGCGCCTGCATCTGCACCCGCAGCGATGTCGACCAGGCGACGATCGCGTCCGCGTCGACGTTGACGTACGTCTCGGGCGTGACACGCATCATCAGCGGCTTGCCCGAGGTCATCAGCGCGACCTTGCCGGTGCCGGTGATGTTGATCTGGTACTTGCCGGTGCCGGAGATGCCGTACTGGCTGTCCACGGCGATGACCTCGTGGTGGAGCGTCGAGTCGAGCGCCAGCACATAGGCGCTGTCGACCGTCAGGCCGTCCCGGTCGACGTCCACGATGTGCACGTACTGCGCGAGGTTGGCGAGGTAGACGGTGCCCTGTCCCGAGACGCGCATCAGGTCGAGTCCCTCGCCCGTGCGCGCCCTGGCGCGGCGCTGCCCGGCGGAGCGGTACTCGCCGTCGAACTCCATCAGCCCCTGGTAGGCGACCATGGCGCCCTTGCGGGCCAGGACGTCGTCCTGCCCGGTGAGCGCGACGCGCAGCAGCTGGCTGTTCTGCAGCGCGTACCGTTCCTGCGTCTGCGCTTCCGTGTAGGCGAAAAGCGGGCTCTGCATGGTGGTGTCTCCCCCTCTCAGCCGCGGATCCGCAGGCGGTCCGTGCTGTCCTCGCTGGGCTGTACGACGACGATCCCCTGGCCGGAGAACGCCATCTGGTAGGCCTCGCCGCTGCCGCGCCCGATGAGGGCGCCCGCCTTGAAGCTGCGCTTCCCCTTCACCTTCAGGTTGGGTGACCAGGCGACCAGCGCGTCCGGGTCGACGTACGTCTCGTCCTCGCCCTTGCCGCAGTCCACCACGGCGGGCGTGCCGCGTGAGGTCAGGGCGACCCAGCCGGTGCCGGAGATCTGCACGTTCCACATGCCCTGCCCGGCGAACTTCGCGAGGCCCTTGACGCGTTCGACGCCCCACTGGAGGTGTGCGTCGAAGGCGAGCACGTTGGTGCCGTTCACGGAGATCGCGTCGTTCGCGAGGTTGACGACGATGACGTGCGCGCCGTAGTCGGCGAGGTAGAGCAGGCCGTCCCCCGCGCACTTCATGAGGGGCGCGCCCTCGCCGGTGACCCAGTGCTCCGCCATGTGCCGCACGGACGGCGGGTTGGGCTCGTACTGGATGAACCCCTCGTACGCGATCATGGATCCGGTGCGCGCGTAGAGATCCTGGCCGGTCGCCATGGCGACCTTCAGCATGGTGTTGCCGTGGTTCTCCATCCTGGCCGCGATCGGTGTGGGGGCGTAGCCCGCGAGCTGCTGTTCCGTCATGCCGGGCTCCCTCAGACCTCGTACGGCTGGACGACGATGAAGTTCCCGGGCGCGCCGCGGAACTGGAGGTTCACGGTCTCCCCGCTGTGCCCGGGGTACGCGTTGCGGCGCAGCCTGACCTGGCTGGACAGGACGACCTGGGCCGCTGCCGACCAGGCGACGACGGCGTTGCAGTCGGCGAACGTGGTCGGTGTGACGGGCAGGACGACGGGGGCTCCGTGCGTCTTGACGACGACGGTGCCCGTGCCCTGGAAGAGCATGGTGAACAGGGCGCCGCCGGGGATCCCGTGGCCGTCGATCCTGCGGACCTCGTAGCTCAGGGACTCGTCGAAGGCGAGGACGTTCTCGGCGGAGACGCAGATGCCGTCGCCCTGCAACTCGACCTGGTGGAGGTGGGCGTTGTTGTCGGCGAGGAAGACCTGGCCGCGTCCCGTGCAGCGCATCAGCTGCATCTCCTGGCCGGTGGCGTTGCCGACGATGCGGCCGGCGAACCCGGCGCCCTTGTAGCCGAAGTCGACCTTGCCCTGGTACATGACCATGCTGCCCTGCCGGGCCAGCACGGGCGCGCCGCCCGCCATGGTGAGGTCGACGCGCATGAGGTGGCCGTTCTGGGCCGTCCACCGCTGGCCTGTGGGCGCTTCCTTGTACGGGTTGAGCGCGGCGCTCAGACCGGCCCCTCCCGGCGGCGCGCCCTGCGGCACGAACCCCTGGACCGCGCCACCGCCCTGCGGGGGGCCGCCGAACGGGTTGCCCATGGGCTGAGGGGGCTGCCCGAACGGCGCCTGACCGGCCGGGGGCTGCTGCCCGTACGGAGCCGGTGGCGCGCCGAACGGCTGTGCCTGGCCCGGCGCCTGACCGGGCACCTGGCCGTAGGGCGGCGGGGTGGGGGCGCCGGGCGCGGGAGGCGGGGGCGCGGGCGGCGGCGGTGCCGTGTCGCCGTACGGCGGCGGGGTGGCGCCCGGCATGGAGACCACGGTGGGGGCCGCGTGGATCGGCGGCGCACCCTCGGCCGCGTAAGGCTGCGGCGGCTGGGGCGGCTGGGGCGCGGGAGGCGGTACCTGGGGCGCCTGTTGCGACTGCGGTGCCTGCGGCGCCTGCGGTGGGGCGGGGGCGGCGAAGGCGGGAGGTGCGAACCCCGGTGCCTGGCCGCCCGCGGACGGCTGGGGCGCCTCCTGCTCCTCGGCGACCTCTCCGCCGAAATTCTTGAGCAGCGCGTCGAGTCCGCCGTCGAAACCCTGGCCGACGGCGGCGAACCGCCAGACGTCCTTGCGGTAGAAGTCGCCCAGCATCACGGCACGCTCGGTGGAGAACTCGGCCCCGGTGAAGGCGTACCTGACGACCTCTTCGCCGCCCGCGACGATCCTGATGTACCCGGGCCCGACCTGGGACATCTGGCCCGCGCCGTCGACGGTCGCGGTGAAGGACAGCTTGTGGATGGACGCGGGGACGCGGTCGAGCGTCACCCTGAACGACTCCGTGTCGCCCGCCTGAGCCCCGAGCAGCTGGACCGATTCCTCGGGGGTCTTGGGCTGGTTGAAGAACACGAAGTAGCGGTCGTCCGAGAGACGCTCGTCGGCGTCGAGACCGAAACAGCTGATGTCGAACGTCAGACCGGGGCCGGCGATCTGCACGCCCACGTACAGGTCGGTTCCCGGAGTGAGATCGCTGACCTTGGCCTTGTGTCCGCGCTGGAATTGCCTGGGCATGCGTAAGGACCGTCCCCCATCCCGAATACGTGTGTGCGTCGCGTCAGGCTAGCCGCTGGGCCCGCGTTCGCGGCAGGCCGGTGCGCGTTCGGTACAGGATCGGCAAAAACGGTCGCGCTCGCCCGGGGCTCACTCCGCGTCCGCGGCCGCCTCCTCGTCGGGTGCCGGTGGGACCGGCAGACGCTCGGCGGCCACGACGCCCTCCAGGTAGCCACGCGCGCGCTCGGTGCGCGGGTAGGCGTCGAGCAGCCGCCAGAAGTCGGGGCCGTGCCCCGGGACGAGGAGGTGTGCGAGCTCGTGCAGCAGGACGTAGTCGACGACGTACTCCGGCATGCCCTGGAGGCGGTGCGAGAGGCGGATGCTGGCCTCGGCGGGGGTGCAGGACCCCCAGCGGGTGTTCTGGTTGGTGACCCAGCGCACGACGGCGGGCCGCGCCTTGCCGCCGAAGTACTGGCCCGAGAGGCGCTCCGCACGCGCGGCGAGCTCGTCGTCGCCGAACGTCCTCCTGCTCTCCTGGGCGGCGAGCTTGTCGAGCATCACCGTCACCCAGCGCCGCTCCTCGGCCTTCGTCATCCGGGCCGGGATCAGCACGATCGTCCTGTCGCCCTCGCGGTACGCGGACACGGTGCGCCGGCGGCGGGTGGACCTGCGCACCTCGACGGCGTCCGCGGGGGCTGCGCCCGTGGCGGAGGTGCCCGAAGCGGAGGTGCCCGTGGCGGAGGTGCCCGTGGCGGTCGCCGCCTTCGCGGCGGCGCGGGCGGCTGAGGCGCCGCGGGGGGCGCGGCCCGGCTGGGCGGGACGGTCGGCTGGCACGCCATGACCGTACCCGGCGCGGGCCCGGGCCGGGGCGCACCTTGCGGTGATATGAGTCATTGAAATGACTTCCACCCCCAGCCTGTGGACAACTTTCCGCACGAGGTCGCCGTGCGGTGCAGGCTGATGAAGAGCGCGTACGACGGGTGCGCGCGGACACGGGGGACGGCGGATGCGACCGATGGTGAAGCCCGCACTGCGGCGGGCATGGCGAGGGCAGACGGTGCAGTTCGGGGTGACGCCCGCGCACGCGGTGCGGGTGGGGCCTCTCGACAGGGTGACGGGCGGCTTCCTCGATCTTCTCGACGGCTCCCGCTCCATGGCGGTGCTGGCGGCCGAGGCCCGTGCGCGGGGCCTGCCGTGGGAGCGCGTGGAGCTGCTGGTGCGCCGGCTGGCGGCGGCGGGTGTGGTCGACGACACGGAGGCGGGTCCGGCGGCGGCCGCGCTGCGGGCGGGGCCCGGCGCCCTCGACCGGCTGCGCGGCGAGCTCGCGTCCCTGTCGGTGGTGCACGCGGCGCCCGGCGCGGCAGGCGCCCGGCTCGCGTCGCGCGGCGGG
>NZ_JAGIQL010000092.1 GCF_017813245.1 Streptomyces montanisoli | reverse complement strand
GGGCCTCGGGGTGCACGTCCAGCTGGTCGGCGATGCGCTTGATCGCCCCAGCCCGGACGGCCGGGTCCTTGCGGGCCTCGACCGCGAGACGCGTCGCGCGTTCACGCAGTTCATCGGGGTACTTACGAGGAGCAGCCATGAGCGGCATCCTTCCGGGTCTTCGATGTCTCCATCAAACCCGGGGCGATTCAAAGCGTGCACGCTACTTCCCATACTCACTCTCGTTCGGTCTGCTCGTCGTGCAGTGTCCGTGCAAGGTCGGAGAGTGTGACGCTACCGTCTAGCGTCCACCGTGCCGGTCCCTGGACTGCGACAGGGGCCTCCTGCCAGCCAGCGAGCTCATACAAATTGAGGACCAGGCGCGTCGGTGAGTAGGCCTTCCCGTCTACCGCCCATACGAGACACCGCGTCCGATCGTTCACCCAGGTGGCTTCACCTCGTCTGGAGTCTGCCGAAAGCCAGGGGGTGAGCGCGTCGATCTCGGGCTTGTTCCACAGGCGAAGCCGGACTGGTGTGCCGTTCTTGATGCTTCCGTTGTCTACGAGGGTAGGCACAGCATTGGGGCGGCGTGGCTTGCGCTTGCTCTTTTTGGTGGCCTTGTAGATCGTCGGCAGGTCCGGGATGACGCCTTCGCGTTGGGCGTCGCGCAGTACCAACTCCGCAAGCCGCTTGCAGCGCCCGGCGTCAGTAAGTGTTCCGCTGAGGAAGGAGGTGGACCCGTACTCCGTGTCGATGTGGTGGATCAACCAGGAAAGGACTCGGTTAGTGAGTGCGGGTACCTCTTGCAGTGCTGCGTCCCAGTCGAACTCCGGATCGTCGATGTGATCCTGGTCGAGAAGCTGAAAGACCAGATGGGTGATGAGTAGGTCACCCCTCTGGCTCACGTCGGCGGCACGCTTCTGAAACCGTTGCCGTTCTTCGTTGAGAGCGGTGCCCACGGCCCGGTGGACAAGTACCGAGCGCCAGATCTGGAAGGAACTGGGACGTTCTCCGAAGAGGCGGGGGTACGCGCCTCTGCTGCCGCGCTCCCAGAGGAGGTCTGTGTCCCGCTTCGCTCGCACGGCGAGTTCTGAGTTGCGGTGCGCGCAAGCGAGCGCAATGGCAGCGTGCACAACCGAGCAACCCTCGTCTGGAGCTGGGTCAGGTTCACCACGCTTGAACACGTAAGACTTCTGAAGGGACAGCATGAAGTCTTCGCGGATCATCGCCTGTACTTCGTCCAAGGCGATGAAGTCGCGTTCCTCCACGTGGTTCTGCGTATTGGTCGTCTGGGTGATGCGCTGCGCGAGATCGGGAACGTTCTTGTCGACAACGATCACCTTGACCGTGACCTCGGCGTCTTCCACCGCTTCGGGGGACGCCTCCATGGCCCGATGTGCCGCCGCGACGGTTTGTGCTCCGTTTACGACGCTGACTCCCGAAATATGCAGGTGCACGGGCTCGTCTGGGCGCCGGCGCCCTGGCCATTCCTCTTCGAGTTGATCGCATAGAACGGTCACCCCGTTGTTGAACAGCCAAAAGTTCTCCGGCTCGTTCTCCAGGGTGCTCAGCATACCCGAGTTAACGGGAGTGGTGCCGAGAGACTGGCGCAGGTTCTGCTCGTACAATCGGCTTTCATACGCCTTGTACCACTGCGCAACATTGCTGGCGGGCACCGTTCCCTGGTAAGCCGTGAGTGGGATATGCCTCCGTAGCCAGTTCGTCATCTGCACGGTGACCCGTACGGGCTCTGGCGTGAGATCCTCGCGAATCTGTCGGAGGATGTCCGCAGCGTGGACTACGCGGTACTCGAGGACTGGCCCAAGGCCGTTGAACTCCTTGCGTGCGTCCTCCAGAACGTTGGTGGTCTCCTTGCTGAGTGTTCCCACACCCATGACGGCAATAACCAGAGTGACTTTTAGCCGGGCATCGTGCATTGCTGCGTTTACACGAGCAGCGATTGGCTCCAGACGGTCGTTGAAGCGGTCGAAACTTCGTTGCTCGACCAGGCGGAGGCCGGCGACGAGCTTGTGTGCCCCGTTAGTGTCGAGCTTGCCCTTGCCGTCATCGCTCCACTTGGCTTGAACCAGCCAGACCTCTTGTGTTCCCTCGGTGACCGCAACGCCGTCGATTCCTTGGTCATCTTCGCCGTCGATGACCGAAACCCCGGCGCTCTTGTGATCGCAGCCAGTAACTTCGCGAACGGCCGCCGCTGTTAACGCGCGGGAGAGGAATCGTTGTTCGTAGCCATGCTGGTCGTAACCCTTGAGGTCCTCGTCGTAGATGAGTCCCTTGTACTGCTGCAAAAGCGCGGTGCGGATCTGGTGAATGTGGATGGGTGCCGTCGCAGCCCTCCGTTGAGTCTCTTCCAACCCTGCCCCCAGTGCCATGCGCTACATCTCCTGACGCAGTGTAGCGTTGATCTTGCATGATGGTCCGCCGATGGAGTCGGCGGACCCTGCTCACGTTGTCTGTTGGAGCCTCGCCAGCGCGGAGTCTTGGGACGGTGTAGCCTCGAGTGGCTCCTGCGTCCCGCGCTCAGAATTCATCCAGCCCCTCCTCCCGGCGGATCATCCGCCAGGCCGCGCGGCGGGCGCTGCGGTCGAGGTTGGACTTGAAGTCGCGGTCCGCTCCGAAGTACCGCTTGCCGAGCGTGTCGATCGTGGAGACATGGTCCATCATGTTCTCCTCGAACTTCTTGTCGAAGACGACGCCGAAGTTGTCCTCGTCGTTGACGAGGGCGGCGGCCCGGACCTTCGGGTCCTTCTTCGTCGCGTTGAAGGCTGGAAGAACGTCCTCCTCGGTGAACTCCGTGCCGAACTTCGCGTTGAACCTCTCGATCAGCTCGGACAGTAGCGACTTCTCCGCGTCCTTGCCGCCGCCGGCGCCGTCGCCGAACCCCTTGAGCTCGGCGGCGCCTTCCGGAAGCAGGGACTTGTCGTGTTCGCCGGTCTTCTCGACGCGCAGGTGGCTGAGGTCGACCTCTCCTATGTCGACGCCGCCGTCCGCGAGGCGCGGCAGGCGGTTGAGCAGGTAGCGCCCGTACAGGTACAGCCGCTCCAGGTCGGGGTCCTGGTAGGGCACGATCTGCGCCAGGAAGCCGTACTTGCGGACGTAGTCGTTGAGGTTGGCCCGGAACTCCTCTGCCGCCTCGGCGTCGTCCTCGTCTTCGCTCTCCAAGAGGGCGGTGAAGCGGGTGACGGCGGGGGAGAGGAGCCGGTACAGCTCGGCGTGCAGCTTCTCCCATTTGGCCTGCGAGCCGGCGGCCTTCTCCTGTGCCTCGAAGTACGCGGCGACGAACTCGTCCATGTCCTGTTCCGAGACGATCGGCGCGGACATCACGCGGCTCTGGGCCGTGTAGAGGAGGTTCGGGTCGGAGGGGAGTGTGTGCGCCTCCTCGAAGTACGGGCGGAAGGCGTCCTGTATGTCCTCGGCATCGTTGACGAAGTCGAGGACGGCGAGGTCGGCCTGGGACTTGCGCTCGGCGGTGCGGTTGAGGCGCGAGAGCGTCTGGACGGCGGCGATGCCGGTCAGCGTCTTGTTGACGTACATCGTCGTGAGGAGCGGCTGGTCGAAGCCGGTCTGGTACTTCTCGGCGACGACGAGGATCCGGTACTCCTGCTGCCCCTTGCCACCGGCCTTGGCGGCCTTGTCGTCGGCCCGGGTGTACGCGAACGCCTTGGGAAGCCCGCTCTCCGACAGACCACCGTTCTCCTTGCTCTCGGTGGTCTCCTCACCGTCGATGGTGAGGGAGCCGGAGAACGCGACGAGGACACCGAGGTCCGGGAACTTGGTGTCGTACTCGCGATCGGCGATGTAGCTGCGGATGGCGCGGGCCATCTGCACGGCGGAGTGTCGCGACGCCGTGACCACCATCGCCTTTGCTCGTCCGCCGAGCCGGCCGCGGGTGTGGGCGACGAAGTGCTCGACGATCACCTGGGCGTGCTGCGACACCGTGTGCTCGTGCATGAGCGCGAACCGGGCGAGCAGGCTGTTCGCCTTGGAGGGGTCGACCTCCTTCTCGTCGCGGTTGAGGTTCGCGAGCTTCCAGTAGGTGTTGTACGTGACGTAATTGCGCAGCGTGTCGAGGATGAAGCCTTCCTCGATGGCCTGGCGCATCGAGTAGGTGTGGAAAGGGCGGTAGACGGTCTTGCCGTTCTCCGTGCCTTCCGTGCCGAAGAGTTCGAGGGTCTTCGCCTTGGGTGTGGCGGTGAAGGCGAAGTAGGAGATGTTCGAGGCACGCGACCGCTCGATGGCCTTGGCCTTGAGCTGTTCCTCGACGGTGACGGCGGTGGCACCCTCGTCGTCCGAGTCCGCGTCCAGACCCAGTTCGCGAAGCGCCGAGCGTACGGCGGTGGCGGCGTCTCCGGACTGGGAGGAGTGCGCCTCGTCGAGGACGATCGCGAAACGGGTGCCCTTGATCTCGGTGGGGTTGCGCTTGATGTAGTCCAGCAGGGCCGGGAACGAGTGCAGGGTGACAGTGACGATCTTCCCGGAGTCCCGGGAGAGGGCGCGGGCGAGCTGCTCGCTCTTGGCGCCGTGCTTCTCGTCGACCTTCACGACCAGGCCGTCCGTCTGGCTGAAACTGCCGACGGTTTCCCGTAGCTGGGCGTCCAGGTTGCGGCGGTCGGTGATGACGATGACCTTGTCGAAGACGGGTTCCCCGGGCTTGATCCGCCCGTCCGCGAGGGCCTCGGTGTCCAGTACACGTGGGTCGGGGTCGGCGTGCAGATCACTCAGCCGGTGGGTCAGCCAGCCGATGGTGTTCGACTTCCCGGAACCTGCGGAGGCCATCACGAGGTAGAGCCGGCCAGTGCCGTGTGTGGCTGCGTGCGCAGTCAGCTTCTTGACGGCGTCCCACTGGTGGTAGCGCGGGAAGATCGTGGACTTGGTGGTGCCGCCGCCGGGCGTCTTGGTCTTCTGCTGGTGCACAAAGCGCTGGAGGAGGTCGAGCCAGTTGTCCGGTTGCCAGACCTGTTCCCAGAGATAGGAGGTGGAGTATGCGCCGTGGGCGGTGGGTGAGGGGTTTCCGGCGCCGCCGGGCTGGCCGGGACCACTAGATCCGGTGTTGAAGGGGAGGAAGTGGGTGCTCTTGCCGCGGAGCTGGGTGGTGACGAAGACGAGGTCGGGGTCGACGGCGAAGTTCGCGATCACGCGGCGGGTGAAGATCAGCTCGGTCGGATCGCGGTCGGTCCGGTACTGCTCCTTGGCGTGCTCGACGCCCTGGCCGGTGAGCGGGTTCTTCAACTCGGCGGTGGCGACGGGCATGCCGTTGAGGAACAGGGTGAGGTCGAGGCGGTGGCCCCAGTCGGCCTGCTTGGTCGCGTAGGGCAGTTCTCGGACGACGGTGAGGCGATTCGCCCGGTAGCCGTCGAGGACGGAGTCGGCGGAAATGAGGTTGGGCTTGAAGTAGGCGAGGCGGAGGAGGACGCCACGGTCCTTGACGCCGTTGCGGAGGACGTGGAGCAGCCCGTCGTCGGCAATGGCCCGGTCGAGCCGCTGCGCGAACCCGCGCTGGGCTTCGTTGGGGTTGCCGCCGTAGACGGTGAGGAGCTCGTCCCACTCGTCGGGCTGGGTGGCGCCGATGAAGGTGAAGAGTTCGTTGGTGTCGAGGCCGAGGTCGGGCCGGTAGTCCTCGGGGTTCGCCTCCCGCCAGCCGTGGTCGCAGAGGGCGGCGACGATGGCCGAGCCGAAGGAGGACTCGTCGTGCACGGGACTCATGCGGTGACTCCTTCGGTTACGTTGCGGCCGCTGGCGGTGGAGACGTCGAACTGGCCGGTTACGGCGGAGGTGATGAGGGCTTGGCGGCGTTCCGCGAGCAAGGTGAGCTGACGACTCAGCAGTTGTTTCACTTCGGCATCCTGGCTTGCTGCTCTGTCGAGCTCAGTGACCAGTCGGGCCTGAGTTGGAACATCAGGAAATGGGAACCTTTGCGGCCTTAGCTGTTCTCGCGTGAGGTGAGTCATGGTTGAGGTATTTCCCTGAACCTGGAAGACTCTCATGCGCTCGGACGCAACCAGGCAGTAGTAGAGCCAACGGGTCAGTTCATTGCCTCGTGCCCTGATGCGGTGGAGGGCCTTCTGGTAGTAGATCTCAGTGATCTCTCCGCTCCACACGGCCGCCCGCCCTGGCCAACTTCCGCCCTCGTTTACTAGCAAATCCCCCGGCTTGAGTCGATATCGGGCCTGCTCTGTGGGGGGGAAATCCATCATGGCCAAATCGGTGACATCGATTCGGTCCCACTGTACATTGGCTACTCGAAGATAGGGGCGGAGGTATTTTCCCTGTGCTCGCTCTTGGTTGAGCATCTTACCAAGCTCGACTTCAAAGTAATGAGATACGGCACCGACCCGCCAGTTTGCGGGCACGGGGCCGAGCCAATCCAGTCCGCTTTCCTTACGCACGTCCTTGAAATGAGCGCCTCGCACTGCGTCGTATACACGACGGAAGGCGGCTTCCTCGAGTAGGGTCTGCTGCCGAGCGCGCAGGTCGTAGAGTCGATCGAGGCGGGCGGTCTCGACGTCAAGGAAGTCGGCGATGCTGCGCTGCTCCTCCAAGGGAGGCAGTGGAACGAGTGCGTCTCCGAGACGGTCGCTGTTTAGCTCGATCTGGTTGGTGGCACCTACTACCAGGGCAGCGAAGATGTACTCTTGGAAGGCTCTCGACGTCAGCCAATAGAAGGCAAATCGGGGAAGCAGTGCTTCATGCTTTGTTCGGACGATTGTTACATGACTATCTGCCATGCAAGGTAGGCCATCCGGCGGGCCTGAGAAATAACCTACGCGCCCAAGGGTGCCCGTTCCCGTCGAGTTGATTAGGACATCATCCTTGTGTAGATGGCCTTTGATTTTTGTCGCACCGAGGAAATCGTGAAATCGTGTGCGACCCCAGTCAAGCCCGCCTGACTGATTCGATGCCTGGCCAACTGCTCGTACGGGTCCGGCGTCGACGTAGTTAGGTGCTGAGCCGCGATTGAGTACCTCGGTCACGTGCTTTAGAGGAGCGGCTGACCATCGCGGCGGAAGCTCAGCTCCAAGTACGGCAGTCACTCTGTCACCTCACCCAAAAGTCCCTGAATCTCTGCCTCCAGCGCCTTCAACTCCGCGTTGATCTCCGCCAACGGCCTTGGCGGCTCGTACACGTAAAAGTGCCGCGTGAACGGAATCTCGTACCCGACCTTCGTCTTGGTGTGGTCGATCCATGCATCCGGTACATGCGGGTGGACCTCCCGCGACAGGTACTCCTCGATGTCCTCGCCCAGCGGCACGTTCTCGTAGTCCCGCAGCTCCCCATCCGGCTCCGGCTCGCCCTTCACACGCTGGACCTCGCCCTCCGGGTCTCGTACCCCGATGACCTCCCGCAGCGCCTTGTTGAACGGCGCTCCCGTCGGCCACGTCCCGCCGGCCGCCACCACCGCGTCCTTCAACGCGAGCCAAGCCTCCTGCTTCGTGCTCCAACTGGCACCCATCACGGACTTGAAGGCATCCGCCAGAACCCCCGCCTGCGGCAACCTCTGGATTGCCTTCGACACCTCCAGCGCCGCCAACGTGTCCTCCGTCACCTCAAACCGCAGCTTCAGCGGGCGCTCAACCGTGATCCGCTGATACCCGAAGTCCTCGTTCCGGAAGACCTTCACCTTGCCGTGCAGCGGATGCTCCGCATCCCCCGCCGCCTCCAGCGCCTCGCCGTACAGCTTGACCACTGTCGCGATGTGCTCCTTGCCCAGCTCCTTGCGCTTGTCGCCCAGCGACTTGCGCATCTTCTGCCACTGGTCCCGCGCGTCCAGCAGCACGACCTTGCCCTTGTGGTCCGGGCTCTTCCTGTTCGTCAGGATCCAGAAGTACGTCGAGATGCCCGTGTTGTAGAAGAGCTGGTCCGGAAGCGCGACGATGCCCTCAAGCCAGTCGTTCTCCAGGATCCAGCGGCGGATCTCCGACTCGCCCGAGCCCGCCGCGCCCGTGAACAGTGGTGAGCCGTTGAAGACGATCGCCAGGCGCGAGCCGCCCCCGCCATCGACGTCCACCGGCTTCATCTTCGAGATCATGTGCTGCAGGAACAGCAGCGAACCGTCGTTGATGCGCGGCAGCCCCGCACCGAAGCGGCCCGCATCGCCGAGCTTCTCGTGCTCGTCGGTGACCTCGTCCTTGACCTTCTTCCACTCCACGCCGAAGGGCGGATTGGCCAGCATGTAGTCGAAGGACTTGCGCTTGTGGCCGTCGTCGGAGAACGAGTTGCCGAAGCGGATGTTCTCCGGGTCCTGGCCCTTGATCATCAGGTCCGACCGGCAGATCGCCCACGACTCCGGGTTGAGCTCCTGCCCGAACACCTCCACCGTGGCGTCCGGGTTCAGCTCCGTGATCAGGTCGTCCATCGCCGAGAGCATGCCGCCCGTGCCGCACGCAGGGTCGAGGACCGTGCGGACCGCGCCCGGGAGTTGAAGCGCGTCGCCGTCCGGGGCGACCAGCAGCCGCACCATGAGCTGGATGACCTCGCGCGGCGTGAAGTGCTCACCGGCCGTCTCGTTGGACTGCTCGGAGAAGCGGCGGATCAGCTCCTCGAAGATGTAGCCCATGTTGTGGTTGGGCACGACCTCGGGACGCAGATCCAGGTCGGTGAACTTGCCGATGACCTGGTAGAGCAGTCCAGCGCTGTCCAGCCGCTTGATCTGCTGCGCGAACTCGAAGCGGTCCAGCACCCCACGGGCGTTGTCCGAGAAGGCCCCGACGTACACCGTGAGGTTCTTCGCCGCGCTCTGCGGGTCCGCCGCGATCTTCTTCAGCGTCAGGTTGGACGTGTTGTAGAAGGAGTGGCCCGAGGCCCGGCGCAGGAATCGGTCCGCGTCGATGTCGCGGTCCTTGTACTGCTCGGCGATCTGCGTGACCTTCTCGCGGGTCGGCTCCAGCACGCACTCCAGCCGCCGCAGCACTGTGAACGGCAGGATGACCTTGCCGTAGTCCGACTGCTTGTAGTCCCCCCGCAGGAGATCGGCGACCGACCACGCGTGGTTCGCCAACTCCGTGTGCTTGCTGCTGTTCAAGGCCTCTTCCGCTTCCCTTCCGGGGCCAGTACGGATGATGGTGCGGCGCGGACGGACCGGCATGTCTTCGTCCGTCCGCCGCCCGCTTCAAGAATGGGGTACTTCTCAAGCCTCTGTGGGCTCTGGTACCAATTGCCCGCCCGTGAGCCCCCCGCTCACGCGCCGTGTCGTCTCGTCCGCCAAGTCTCCTATGCGCCGGGCCTGTTCGCGTAGTGCTTCCACGTGCCGGAAGGCCTCGCCGTACCGTCGCTGCTCGGCCAGCGGCAGCAGCGGCACGCGCAGTCGTCCCGGGCTGAGGTGGAGTGTCGAGCTGCCGGTCGAGGCACCTGCCAGGTTGGCCTCGGCGCTGAGGAAGCCCAGAAGGAACCAGGGATCGAGCCGCGCCGGGTCCGGCCGGAACAGGTGGACGCCCGTGCCGAGCAGGACACCGGCCTCCGCCTCGCCCGCGACCCGGGCCACCGGGCCCGTGCCGCCGACCAGGTTGCGGACCAGGACGTCGCCCACCGCGATCTCCGGCACCCGCTCGGCCTGCACGCCCCGCTCGCCCTTCGCTCCATGTGCCCCCTGCGCCTGGGCCTCCGGGGCACGCCCCGTCGGCCCCGTCCCCCGGGCGATGTCGCTGCCTGTCAGGGCCGGCGGGCGTTCCCCGCTCCCGCCGGCTGCTCCCGTATCCACGCCCTTCGCCTCGGCGGCTGTCGTCCGCGACGAGCCGGGGGCCGAGCCCGGCGCCGCGCGCAGGACCTTCAGCGCCCCGCCCCGTGCCAGGTCCGACACGGTGGCCGTGCGCCAGACGCGGGCCGAAGTTCCCGCGGCCCTCCACATCCCCGTGGAGGCCAGCTCGCCCACCGTCCGCACCGCCGACGCCAGGCCCTCGCGGGCCGCCACCGCCTCCCGGGCCAGGTCCTGCGGCGCGATGTCCGCCTGGGAGCCTCGTACCTGCCGTGCGGGTGTCACGTCGACCACCTCACCGAGCAGGTTGACCACGCTCACCGCCCGCGCCACACCGGCCTGCGGCTCGAACCCGTCAGGGTCCCCGGCGTACGCCGTCCACGCGGAGGCGATCTGCTCGCTCACCCGTGCCCAGTCCACCGCCGCCCCGGCACGGCTCCCGCCGCGCGCCGGGGCCGTGGACTCGCCCGCGGTGTCGACGAAGAGGACCGACTGGTGTGCCGGCCTGTCGGGCTCCGGACGCTGCAGCACCCACACCTGCAGGCCGATGTGGAGCGGGATCGCCGCACCCGGTGGCAGGGCCGCCACCGCCCGCAGCGCGCCGGTGCGGATCAGCTCGGAGCGTACGCGGCGCCCGGACGGGCGGGACGCCGTGGCCGGCGGGAGGAGCAGCACGGCGTGGCCGCCCGGTTCGAGGTGGGCCAGCGCGTGCTGGACCCAGGCCAGTTCGGACTCGGCGCGCGGCGGGAAACCGTACGCCCAGCGCGGGTCGTAGGCCAGCTCGTCGTGGCCCCAGTCGCGGTCGCCGTAAGGCGGGTTGGACAGTACGGCGTCGACGGTGAGGTCGGGGAAGGCGTCGGCGCGCAGGCTGTCGCCCGTGCGCACGGTGACGTCCGTACCCTCCTCGGCTGTCAGTGTCAGCCCGACCGCTGACCGACGTGCCTGTACGGGAAGGCTGTCCTGCGCGTACAGCTCGCGAGCGCCACGGGCGGCGGCTGCTGACAGCAACGTGCCGCTGCCGCAGGCGGGATCGAGAACCCGAAGCGGAGAGCCCGGAATCAGGCGGGCCAGCAGATCGGCGAGCGGGGCCGGTGTCCGGTAGGCGCCGCTGGCGGCGCTGTCCTCCAACTCCCGCTCCGCCAGCACACCCAGCGCCGTCTGCGCGCCTTCGTCCCGGACGCAGAGCAGTAGCGCGCGCAGGACGGTGGTGTCGGCGGCGGTGAAGCGGACCGGTTCCGTGTCCGGCACCACGTCCGCGACCTCGGCGGACGCGTCGTTCGCCCGCTTCACCAGATCGGCGTCGGGCAGCGCGTGCAGACCGGTGAGGTCGTCGGCGGGGCGGCGGGCCGCGGCCAGGACCATGAGGAGTAGGTCGGACGCCCCGGCGCCGGCGCGTTCGCGCAGGCGCAGGGTGGTGCGCAGCTCCGCGCTTGGCGTGGCAGCCGTGTGCTGTCCGCGTGAGGCGAGCCAGGCGCGGACCTCTTCCAGGTCGTACAGCGGACTGCTGTCCGTGCCGCCCGAGGGCGCGGGGAAGTCGTCGTGCCGGCGGCGCCAGTTGCTGACGGTGGCGCGCGTGACGCCCGCGATGCGGGAGATCTCGGCGGCGGTCACCTGGGCGGGCGGTGTGGGGGGCTGCGGCATGGGTGAGGTCCTGGCTCCGATGGTCGGCGTGGTCACACAATACAGCACGAGTCAACTTCGAGATAGTGATGGACAGTGCTTTCACTATTGTGCTTTCATGAACTTGCTTCCGATGATGAGCAGTGCTCCCGGCGTGAAGCGTCATCTGCCGTGCCATGGCCACGGTGCGCGCTCGCCTCTGCCGCCACGCGTCAGTCCCTTCGCATCCACTCCATCCACCTGCACTGAAGGAATCGCCCTATGAGCTCGCTGAACGTCTCCGAGACGCCGTCCTCCCAGCCGTCGGCCGACAGATTGCCGCCGGGGAGCCGAGCGCGGCTCGCCCGCAGGATCGTCCTCGCCACGGCCGCGACAGCCGTGGGCTGTTCCCTGTGTGCCTGCTCCGACATCGGCGGTACTCAGAGTGACACCGCATCCGCGTCGCCGGCGGACACCGTCAGTGCCTCGCAGGACGCACAGAGCGCCGAGGACGCCCAGGACGCCCAGGACGACTCCGGCGGCGACACTTTCACGGTGGCGCTGGACAAGACCGCCGCGTGGACCAACGGCGTCGAGGCGCACTTGAGCGGCTTCGGCCGCGGAACCTCCGGCGAGTACGCCAGCCCGTCCCACAAGGCGTACCTGTCCTTCTCCGTCACCATGCGCAATGGCTCCAAGTCCTCGATCGACCTGAGCCTGGTCAGCGTGTCCTGCCCGGGTGGCGCTGACGAGATCGTGGACATGGACGCGGGCTTCAAGGGCGCGCCGGACGCGCACCTGCTGCCGGGCAAGTCGCTGACCTGGAAAGAGGCTTGTGAGTTTCCCAAGACGGCGAAGAGTGCCCAGATCGAGATCACGCCGACCGACATCACTGGCGACGGCTGGTACCGCACGGCCATCTTCACCGGCCAGGTGCGGTAGCCCGGACCGCGGTCGACCCTGCTCACCATCACCCGCGACCTGGAAGGCCATCGTGACGACCACCGAGGACACCGAACTGATCCGTCGCCTCGCCGACGACTTCAGCGCCCTGCAGGATGCGGTCCTGGCCCGCATGAACGGGATCTGCGCGCCGGAGAACGTCGCGGCCCTGGAAGATCCTTCGCTCGCGGGCCCCATCACCGTCGTTCTCGCCCACGCCGATGTCCTCGCCCGCGGTGCCGTCAGGCGCGCGGAACTCTCGGTCCAGCCCCGCGAGCGGCTGCGGCCGCTGCGAGCGGACGCACGCAAGGTACGACAGGCACGGTCGCAGGCGGAGGCCGTGTACAAGGAGCGGCGTGCCGTCCACCCCTCCGGTACCCCAAGGCCGGTGGGTCCGCTGGAATTGAGAGTGGCGCGCAGGGCGTTCCCGGCGGCCTTCGCCCATGCCCTGCGGCAGGAACTTCGCGCCAGGGGCCTGCCGGACGGCACACCGCAGGCGCCGGAAAGCGACCTCGCCCGGTGGGCGTGGGAGCAGAAGACGGCAGGCGATGAACTGCCGGTGGAGGTGCGCGAACTCCGGGACTGTGACGACGACGCCTTCGTCCAGGCGCTCCTGCGCGATGCCTGCGAGGAAGAGAACACTCACCTCCGGCACGACGCACTGGCCGAACGGTGGAGCCGCCACGCCCGTACCGCGCTGGCCTGGGGCCGCTACGCGATAGGGCAAGCCGAACGGAGCGTCCTCGCCGCCCCTCCCTCCGCGCGGCGCACCAGACTCGACGCTCTCGACGACGCCTACCAGGACACCGCGGTTCTTGCCGCCCGCGCACGCGAAGCCCAACTTCGGTCGATGGACCTCCACGACCGGATGCGGGCGCGCATGGCCACGGGTCCCTTCGCGGAGCTCGTCGCGCAGTGCCGTGCCGCGGCTCTCGCGCGCTTCGCCGACGCCGAACCCGAGTTGTGGCGCACTATGGGAGAGCTGACAGCGAGGCACCAGGCCGACTGTCCCGAACAGGCCGACGGCTGCCGGCGCTGCCACCGAGCGCTCGCCGGCCTCGTCGCCGACACCGTTCCCGCCGCCTCGGGCAAGGTCGGCGTCGCCGAACCCGAGACGGCGACGGCTCCGGCCGCCGACGACCGCTACGCCTTGCTCACCGACCTTCCCGACACCGCTGTCGTGGCCGTCGCCGATGCGGCCGTCGGTGACGAGTCCGCACTGTGCGGCTACGGCTGGGCTGCCGAGGATGGGACCACCGGGCACGGCGACTCCCTGGCCTCGAGCAGCGGAGAGGCCGAAGTCATCGGCATCTGTGCGGCTGCCCTCAGCCTCCAAGAGCGCCACGACGACGCACCCGTGGTCATCCTGTGCGACAGCACCGAGGCTGTCGACGCCGTCGACACCGCCCTGCTCGCGGGCGACCCGGCAGCCGCCCACCGCACTCTCCTCTTCCCGGAGAGCCGGCAACTGATGGACCGCCTGCTGTCCCACCGCCATCGCGTCCAGGTCCGCTGGCTGAAAGGCCATATCGGGCACGACCTCAACGAAACCGCCGACGCCTTCGCCCGTCTCGCCCTCCGCCGCGCCAACGGGCGCACCCCGCGCGCAGCAGCCCGGAGGGAGGAGGCACGGATCCTGCGTTCGCTCGGCCCTGGTCTCGGCTCTCTCGCGGCCGCGGCATGAAACAGCGGCCGCGCCGGGGCACCGCCTACTCAATGGGTGGGGCTCCGGGCGTGGCACCAGGTGGCTCATCGGGTGTGCCGTGAGCGGAAGCCGGCGGCTCATCACTTTCCGGCGTGGTATCCGTCGGCGGGTCGAATCTGCGCAGCAAATCCTCGGCAACCTCCTGCTGGTCCTGGGTCTTGATGGCATCGGCGATCTGCCTGACCAGAAGCCCTCGTCGGATGTCTCCGTCCGTGAATCCCATACTGTCGAGGAACGCCTCGAAGCGGTCCACGGCGCTCGGTTCCTGTTCGAACAGAGGATGTGACTCCTGCGCCAGGTCCGGGCCGAGTTGCTCGCCGTACGGCCGAGGTATGAGATCACGCAGCCGTTCAGGCACGTCCGTGTCATTGGCGGCAGACGTGAGCTGGGCGAGCAGGCCGAGGTCGGCGACGGTCTTCTCGACCCGGTCGTCGTTCTTGGCGAGCCACCAGACGACCGTGCTACCTGTGTCCTTCAGCACGTCCTCGCTCAGGTATTGGCGCTTGCTCTGCTCGTACTTGCGTTGGTGTTCCCAGACAGCTTTGTCCTTCCGTACTACAGCGAGTTGTTCCAGCCGCTCCTGATCGGGTTCGCGCAGCACGAGCGTGATGTCCTCCGCCATGACCTGGAGGTGCCGCGTCGCCTCAGGGCGCATCCTGCTGAGTGCGCCGCTCAACTCGTGCTGCACCAGGGAGGGCCGGCCCGGTTCTCGCTTCTCGGTGATCAGACGGGCACGCTCCAGGACTGCCTCGACTGCGAGACCTGCTGGATTGAGGACAGGGTCGTTGCCGGGCGGTTCGAGGGGGCACCACCGCACCATCGCCGAGAACACGAAGTCGTAGTCGGCCCATTTGCTGGGCAGTGACACCTGCCTGACGCGGACTTCCCGACGTTCGATAGGCGGATCCGTGCGCTGTTCTTCGACGTCGACCGGCAAGGTGCCGCGTCGCGCCGCGGCGATCCTGAACACCGCCACGGGTATTCCGACGAGGAGTACGGCCAGCGCGGGCCACGCGAGCGTGGGCCAATTCTGCGTCAGGCCGAGGATGGTCAGCAGCAGGCCGCACAGGACGGTGAGGAAGATGGTCGTCGTCTTGCAGCCGGTCGTCACGGTGCGGACCCCTTGGATGACGCTGTCGGTGATGGCGTGGTGCGCGGGCCGAGCCTCTGCGCAGTGGAGATCTTCCTCAGCAGCCGCTCGGTGGTGTCGGACTGCGCTGCTCCTGCGGGGGCGGTGCGCTCGGCGGAACGGGCGCATGCGTACAGTGCGGCGAAGGTTGCGCCGCGCTTGTCTGCACACCGGTCGGCGGCGCTGACGATGAGATCCAGCAGCAGGTCCCCGCGGTGTCCAGCGCCGGTTGCCGTGGACAGCCAGCGTTCTGCGTACTGCTGCCACGTCGCCGGCGGCAGCCCGGCGAGCACCGCCTGCCAGCACGTGATCGCGGAGTGCTGTGTACTGCGCTCCTCCACCAGGGCCCGTGAGTTGCCGAAGGGCTCGATGAGCGCCTCCGGGTCAGCGGCTTGCAGGAAGATGCCGAGTTCGGCGGGCGAGAGGCTATGACGTGCTAAGACGTCGAGCAACAGTCGTCGCAGCCGGCCACTCGTTGCCACGAGGCCACACAGCGCTTGCAGGGCACGGGTGGTGCCGCGTTCCCGGCGAGCCAGGTGGTACAAGCGGAACAGAGCTCTATCGGGATGGCTGGCGGCTATGACGTCCGCACAGACCTGGACGAGTACCTGTGCGAATTCTCCCTTGAGCCGCTTGTTGGCACACCACTGGTAGACCCGTTCGCGGAAGCCCGCGCCCTCTATGGGGTCGTTCAGACCGCAAGCGAGTAAGTGAACGGCGGCCTCCAGCCGGTTCCGGCTCGTGGGCGTCGCGCTCCATCCCTCAGCAAGGGATGCCAGGCCGTCCCCGCGTCCGGTTCGCAGGTACTGAGAGGCCAGTCGGGCTACCAGCGTGTCACGAAGGTCCTGGGTGACGTGTGGGTCGTTTGAATCCACGCTGCGTGCGGTCCAGGTGCCGAGATATTGCCGAAGTTCGGGCATGTGATCCCAGAAGTGGGCACGGATCGCGGCGTCATAGTCGAGGTCCCTGAAGTGCACGTGACCGTCCGGTCCGGTGCCGGCACAGATCTCCTTCAGTCGCTCGGCGAGGTCCTTGCGTTGGAGCAACGGAACCTCGTCCGGTGGGTGTTTGAGTGTCCTGAGTAAGCGTTCTGCCGCCCAGTTGATGACGTCGGCGTGAGCGCCGTGGAGCATGGCGACGGTGATCAGCAGGGCTCGTTGCGGACCTTCGCGTACCCCGGTAACGAACTCCGCGATCTTTCCGCTCCGGTCGCCCCGCGTTGCGCGAGCCGCCTTGCACCACTCCGCGAATCCATCGCCAGTGCGAGCCGCCCCTCGGGCCCGGCGCACCAGGTCAGCGAAGGCCGCTATCTCTCGCATGGGCGGACGTCTTTCCAAAAGGTCCGTGACGGTCGGATCGGATCTCAGGTACTGCTTGAACGGCACACCAAGCGCCCGAAGATGGCGTCGGAACACCTCCAGGGCGGGCGGGCACTCGATCTCGACCCGGTAGCGCTGCAGGTCCGAGTCGATAGCGCTCCCGTGCGGCATGACGACCACGAGATGGGCGCGCTGTTCGTGCACCGCCTTGCGAAGGGAAGAGAGGTCAGCCCGGGCCGCGGCCCAAAGGCCGAACTCGGCGGCGGACAGGTCCAGCAACAGCCGGTCACCGGCACCGACAAGACCTGGGTTCCTCAGGGATTGTTCGTCCTCCTCGCCGGGCAGAAGTTCTCGGAAGATGCCGACGTCCCGATGATGTTCGCTCAGCAGCACGTGAGCCGCGGAGGTGCGGCCGCTTCCCGGTGCGCCGTCCAGAATGACGGTTCCGGTGCCGGCCAACACGTGCCGGGCTTCTCCCATGCCGGGCGGGGCCACCAGCACCCTGCGCTTCCAGGCGAGCTCGTCGTCAGCGATGCGCCGGAAGGCTGATTCGCCCGCCTCCTTCAGCTCAGCGCCGACAGTGATGTAGTTGTGGATGTCGCCATTCCCCGCGTGCACGGAGCCCCGGGGGCCGTTGACCCAGGTTTTGCCGGGCTCGCTCACGCGTCGTCGCCTTCGCTCCGACCGGAATCACCGAAGCGGTGCCGGATGTCCCCGTGGTGGTCGCCCTCGAAGTACGTCATCCCGTCGCCGGAGAAGTGCTTGCCACCCGAAATGTGGCGCGAATTCTGGTAGATGTTGCCCTGTCCCGTGTGCACGGGGCCACTGGTGCCCTTGATGACGGTTCCGCCGACGTCTCCGCTGAAGTCACGGCTCTGCACGACCGTCCCGCTCACATCTCCCGTCGAGTTCCGCACGGAACCGGGCGCGGGCGAGGAAGCGGCGTCCTGGTCCAGGTCCTGCAACCCGGCCATCTCGGCCACCAGGTCGCCGAGGCGCTTCAGTCCAGTCTCGACGTCGTGCCCGTCGAGCCGTATGGACTGCAGATCGGCCAGCCGCGCCAGCTCATCCGGCAGATCGGCCCTGTTCAACCGCTCCGTCTTGCGGCCGTCCAGTACGGGGACGACCGCGATCCCGCACGTGAACGCCTCCAGGATCTCCTTTCTGACCCAGTCCTCAGGGTCGTGCAGCTCCTTCTGGAACGTCGTCCAGTCCGGTCCGATGACAGCCAGGAGCACGGAGCTGCGGCGCAGGGAGGTCAGCAGCTCTTCGGGGTAGGCGCGGCCCGGGGCGATGGACTTCGAGGCACGGAAGGCGCGTTTGCGGCCGAAGCGGTGCGACAGCTCGTGGTCGATGAGCGCGGCGGTCTTGTCACCGTCACCGGTCCGGTAGTTGATGAACACATCAGTCATGGTCATGCCTCTCTTCAGCGAGTAGGGACGTGCGATAAGCCGCCGAGTCGCGCGGCCACCTGACGTACCGATGGGTGATCGGAGTAGCGGCCCAGGACGCGAGCGAGACGCCGCAGGTCGATCGTGACGGTCGCGGACCGGACCGCTGCCGCCGCGTCGAGGAGCGGCGCCGCCAAAGCGCAGGCATGCTCGATCTCACCGTCCGACGCGTAGGCAAGCGCCCGGCGCACGCCGTAGCGCACCTGTGTGCGCACCGCCTCGGGGGAGACCCGCGCCAACTGCCGGGTCAGCTCCTCTGCCGCCTCTCCCGGCCGGGCCGAGGTCGAACAGGCACCATCCGGTCACCATGCCGACCGAGTCCGGCAGGTGCATGCTGCCGATCACCGGCGCGCCGGCGTCGTCCTCCTGGTCGGCCAGCAGCGGCCGGGCCCGCTCCAGGGCACGGAAGCAGGCGTCGTACCTCCCGGCGAGCGCATGTCCCTGAGCTTCACGCTGCGCTGCCAGCCCACGGATGCGAGGGGAGAGCGCGCTGTCCTGTGCGCGCCGCGCCAGCGCTACTGTCAGCGCTGCGTCTTCCTGGTACAGCGTTACCAACGCCCTGCGGACCAGTGCATACCCGGCCAGCGCCCGATCACCGCCGGCATCGGCGAGGTCCACCGCGCGCTGCGTCCACCACATCGCCGCCTGGTCGTCCCCGCTCTCCTGCATCAGCCATCCGACGTATTCGGCGTAGCGGGAGCCGAGGCCGAGCAGACTTCTGCGGGTGCTGGAGTCCGCATGCACGGACAGTTCTCGCAGCGTGTGCGTCTGTGCGATCAGGCCCGGCAGCAGAAACCCGGGCTCCACGCTCTGGCCGAGCCGACGGTAGTGCGTGAACAGCGAGCGGGACGCTGCCAGCATGCCGCCCGCGGTGGCAGGGGAGACCGGTCCCTGGCCACCCTTGCGCCATGTCATCATCGAGGCGGCGCCGGCGCTCACCACTTGTCTCCGGCTCACCGGTTGGAACCAACCCTGCCCGTCCGGGGACAACTGCATCACCCACTCCTCCTCGTCGATACCACCGGTCACCGCTGTGCCGGGAACGTCGGCAGCCGGTGCGGGGAGCAGGGCGATCAGCCCTCCGCCGGCTTGCAGAGCGGTGTCGCACAGACGGGCGAGGTCGCGGCTGGGCGCCTTGATCCCTCGTTCGACCTTGCTGAGCTGCGACTTGCTGTAGTGCACGACCGCTGACAGTGCGGTGAGACTGAGTCCGGCGTCCAAACGCCTTTGCCTCAACTCCTCGCCGAATTCGGTGGACGGCTGCGGCACGGAAGACCTCCATAACCACCCGTCCGTCTGAACAGGACCGCCGCACGAAAGAGTGCGGCAAGCCCGGCCGGACGGACAAGGTGAACGGTGCTGTTTCCCGTTTCCTTTCCCACGGCGGAGATGCCGCAAGAATCGGATTGCTGGGGGGCGGGCACGCCGGCTGCCGGGTCAGGACCGAGCCCGAGCCCAGGCGGGCCGTTCGGCGCGGGCCGCCCGCACCGCCTTGGCGGTCGGCTTGCCGCAGTTCTCCGGTACCTGTTCCAGGGGTACGCCCAACTGCTGGGCCCAGGTCCGGCGCCAGCCCTGGCGCCGGACCGTGCGCTTTCGACGAGTCCGGGCGGACCGTGCCGCGCGCCGGGCGGCCTCGGCGCGGGCGGCCTCCTCGTTGCGGAGCCAGGGCGGTGGTGCGGCCAGGAGGCCGCCTACGTGCTGTGGGTGCCACCAGCGGCGGCCGCGCGGACGCAGGGCGGCGATCACGTCCACCGGAAGCTGGAACAGCGCGGCGACCGCCTCGTCGCTCAGGCGTGTCGCCTCCTCGGCCGCCGCCAGCACGGCCTTTTCCTCAGCCGCCCGCTCCCGCCGCACGGCTGCTTCCGCTTCCGCGGCCGCCGCTGCCGCGCGGGCCTCGGTCAGCCACATCGGGGGAGCGGCGAGCACTTCCTCCAACTCGGCACGCGCCATACAACCGGCGATCATGTCGACCCGGCCCTCGAACACGGCTGGGCGGATGCCGCTGCGCTGCTCGATCTGTGCAGGTCGGGCGAGCGCGTTCGCTGCCACGCGGGCCTGGGGCAGTACCTCGTCCAGCATTTCGGACCGTTGCCCGGGCCGTAGCCGGCACTCGTCGATCAGTGCTGCCAAGGCGTCCAATGCCGCGTCTCCGGCGAAGGCCCTCAGGAATCCCGGGCTCCGAGGCAGGCCCACCGCCAGGGCGGCGGCGTAGCGCACCACTGCGACGGCCGGGCCCCGAAGGGCCCGTGTGCGCACGGCGTCCAGTTCGTGGCGGGCCTGTTCGGCGCGCGCCTTGTTACGTGCGCGGGTGGCCGCCGCCTTGCGGGCTGCCTCGGGGCGGCCCACCGCGGTCGCGGCCTCGCGCAGCACCTGGTCTGCGGCCACATGGTCGGCGAGCCCGTCGACATCGGCCGCCCGGTAGTAGCGCACCGTCAGCACCTTGCCGTACTTGCGCACCTGCTCCTCGGCCACCGGGACGGTCCCGGCCTGGACCACGACCCGCTTGAACTGTGCCGTCGAGATGCCCAGGCGACGGGCCGCCTGCGTGGCATTCAACCGGTGCTCGGCGGCCAGCCGTGCCTGGAACGCGTCCAGGTCCTCGGCAGCCCGCCGCACCTCGTCCGGATCGAATCGTCGGTCCGCGCCTCGCTCCAACAGCCCGGCCGTGACCGCCAGGTCGATCTCCCACACCGCAAGTCCGAGCGCCGCGCGCACTTTCTCCCGCCCCCAGCGGGCGCAGTTGCCGCCTGTGGCATCGCTCTGGCTTCTTCCCTGCCGCCCCTCATCCTTCATGACGCAGAAGCTACGGCGTGCCACTGACAGTGACAGTTGGTGGAGAGTGAGTGAGGCCCGAGAGGGCCTGGCGCCGCAGACTTATTGACGGTGTGTACCGGCGGTGATTCACTCCGGTACTGAGAGCGCTCTCACGCGGTTGAGAACCAGCCGCGGTCCCTTCAGCTCACCACTTTCAGGGAGAGCCGTGTCCGTGATTCCCTCTCGTCGTGCCATGCTCCGCGGGGCGGCGGCCGCTGCCGTGGCGGTGCCGTTGGCCGGTGGCGCCGCAGGATCCGCCTTCGCTTCGTCCCCCGTCTCCGCCGGCCGCTCGCGCGGCCACGGCCACGGCGGTGATTGCCATGGGCGGACCGACCTGGGGCACAACGTCCTGGTCTTCGACCCGTCGATGGGCGACGCGGCGATCCAGAAGCAGATCGACGCCGTGTTCGCCGTCCAGGAGTCCAACCAGTTCGGCACCGAGCGGTATGCCCTGGCGTTCAAGCCGGGCACGTACAACGTCGAGGTCAACGTCGGCTTCTACACCCACGTGCTCGGGCTCGGCGAGAGCCCCGAGGACGTCGTGATCAACGGTCATGTGACCGTCGACGCCCAGTGGTTCGACGGCAACGGCACCCAGGACTTCTGGCGGGCCGCCGAGAACCTGACCATCGTGCCGCCCGACGGCCTCGACCGGTGGGCCGTCGCCCAGGCCGGGCCGCTGCGGCGCGTGCACGTCAAGGGCGACATGATCCTCATGCCGAGCCCGCCCGGCAACGGGTGGTCGAGCGGCGGGTTCCTCGCCGACAGCGTGGTGGACGGCCAGATCGACTCCGGCTCCCAGCAGCAGTGGCTGTCGCGCAACGACACCATCGGCAGCTGGAAGGGCTCCAACTGGAACATGGTCTTCGTCGGCGTCCAGGGCGCGCCCGCCACGTCCTTCCCGACCCCTCCCTATACGAGCGTGGACCGCACCCCGGTGGTCCGCGAGAAGCCGTTCCTGACCATGGACCGCCATGGCGACTACCACGTGTTCGTGCCCGCCTTGCGGCGTGAGACGAGCGGGACCTCCTGGCATCGCAGACGGGCCGACGGGCACAGCATCCCGCTTAGCCGGTTCCACGTCGCGCAGCCGGGCGACTCCGCCGAGAGCATCAACCGGGAGCTCGCCAGGGGCAAGCACCTGCTGATCACCCCCGGCATCTACTCGCTGTCCTCGCCGCTGCGGGTGTCGCGACCCGGCACCGTCGTCCTCGGCCTCGGGCTCGCCACCCTCCAGGCCACCCACAGCAACTCGCTCATCGAGGTCGCCGACGTCGACGACGTGTCCGTGGCCGGCGTGATCCTCGAACCCGCCACGCCCTACTCGCCCGTCCTGCTGCGCGTCGGCCACGGCCGCAGCCGCAGGAGCCACGCGCACCGGCCCACCGCGCTCTTCGACATCTTCCCGCGCATCGGCGGCGCCGTCGCCGGCGGGACGGATGTCTCGATCCAGATCGACAGCAACGACGTGATCGTCGACCACGTCTGGGTCTGGCGCGCCGACCACGGGCTCGACGGCACGGTCGGCTGGTCGGTCAACCCGGCGGGCGTCGGCTTCCTCGTGGGCGGCGACCGGGTCACCACGTACGGGCTGTTCGTGGAGCACCATCAGAACTACGAGGTGCTATGGAACGGCGACCACGGCCGCACCTACTTCTTCCAGAACGAGCACCCGTACGACGTGCCGACGCAATCCGCGTGGAGACACGGCGGTACGAACGGATTCGCCGCCTACAAGGTCGGCGACCACGTCAGGGAGCACCACGCGTGGGGGCTCGGCAGCTACGCCTTCTTCAACCTCAACGCGAACATCTACACCGACCGCGCCTATGAGGTCCCCGACACCCCGGGCGTCGTCTTCACCTCGCTGATGACCGTCTGCCTCAACGGCGCGGGCGGCGGCGGCATCCTGCACTGCGTCAACGACGCGGGCGACCCCGTCGAGAACGGCTTCGGCACCTACAACATGAAGGCCTACTCGAACGGCGTCGCCACCGTTTGAGGTGGCGCGCGAAAGCGCGCTCGGCCCGGTGCGCGGTCTCAGGACCGCGCACCGGGCCGAAGGCCGGAAAGGCGAGGGGACGCCGGGCGCTCAGTCCTGCGTCAGCATGCCCGAGCGGAGCGTCTTGAGCGTGCGGCCCAGCAGGCGCGACACGTGCATCTGGGAGATGCCGAGCGCCTCACCGATCTCGGACTGCGTCCACTCCCTGCCGAAGCGCATCTCGAGGATCGTCCGGTCCCGGTCGTCCAGCTCGGCGAGCAGCGGGGCGAGGGAGGTCAGGTCCTCCACCAGCTCCATGCCCGGGTCGCAGGCGCCGAAGGAGTCGGCGAGCGTCGCGGACTTGCGCGCCGAGCCCTCGCCGCTGTCGTACGGCATGTCCAGCGAGTCCGTGCTGTAGCCGTTGGCGGCGATCAGGCCGTCGATGACCTCTTCCTCGGGACGCCCGAGCTCCGCCGCCAGCTCGGCCACCGTCGGCTCCCGGTCGAGCTTGCAGGAGAGGCGGTCCCTGGCCTTGGCCAGCTCGACACGCATCTCCTGGAGGCGGCGCGGCACGTGCACGGCCCAGGTGCTGTCACGGAAGAACCGCTTGATCTCCCCGACGATGTACGGCACGGCGAACGTGGCGAACTCGTTCTCCCGGCTCAGGTCGAACCGGTCGATGGCCTTGATCAGACCGATCATCCCGACCTGGATCATGTCCTCCACCTGGTCGCGCCTGTTGAACCTGCGCGCGGCGAAGTGGACCAGGGACATGTTCATCTCGATGAGGGTGTTGCGTGCGTACGCGTACTCGTGCGTGCCCTCCTCGAGTTCCTGGAGCCGGTCGAAGAAAAGCTTCGACATCGCACGTGCGTCAACGGGCGAGACTGCCTCAGGGTCTTCGATCCGGGGCAGCTCGCCAACACGCTCCGCGGGGCTGACTGTGGTGGAGACCATGAGCGGTTCCCTTCAAGAACGGGTGGGGCAGACCCTCTTCTGCCCCGGATCCTCGTGACAATACTTTCCGCAGGGAAATCTTTTCGAGCCGGGTTCGACCAGGGGGCCGGACACGGCTCTGCCGCCGTGCGCGGGAAGCGCTCGGCGGCAGAGGACGTGTCACGCGGTGCTGCGTACGCCGGTCAGCACCACGGGACGTGCGACAGGTTCTGGATGTAGCGCGCCGCGGAGTAGCCGCGGTGGTTCTCCAGCTTGTACCAGAGGTCGTTGCCGTCCACGTTCTGGCCGCGCTTCTTGCAGCGCAGTTCGACGATCGAACCGGGGCGGAGGCTGCCCAGGTAGCGGGAGTCGGTCGTCGCCCTCTCGCGGATCGACAGGGGCAGCCGCGCGACGACCTTGCCGCGCGGGTGCTGCCAGGCCATGTGGTGTGCGGGCTGCGCATGGGTCGGGTTCGCCTGCCCGTCGGGGACGGGCGAGGCCGCGTTCGCGGGTACGGCGGCCAGGGAGGCCGCGCCCGCGATCAGAATCCCGGCGAGGGCGGAGGCTGCCCGGCGCCCAACACGCGATGCGTGCATGGAGTCCTTCTTTCGCTGGAGTTGCTGTGCCCCTCTTTAATGGCACGGCGCGAGCCCGAACCGCCCGAAAGAAACAGCTTTATCACCCTTAAGGGCGTATAAAAGTGTGCGTAAAGTCGGATCTTGAGAGCGGCTTCCGGGTGCCGCCCGCAACTTCTCAGGCCTCGTACGTGCGTAGACATACCGGGCCGAACAGGCCCGTACGCACCTGGCCGGCGGCGATCGCGCGCGTCGGCGACGCGTCGTCGAGGTAGCCGGCGAGCGTGCCGCGCACCACGACCTCCACGGTGTTGCCGCCGCGCCGCAGCGCGCCCGTCACCTCCACCGTCCACGGCGCCCACACCCGCTCGCCGCACGGCACGCCGTTGACCGAGACCTCCGCGGTGCCGCGCACCTCGCCCAGATCGAGGACCGCGCGGCCCGCCGGCACCTCGGGCAGCGGCAGATCCGCCCGGTACCGCACGGCGCCGCCCAGCGCGCGCAGCCCGAGGTCCTCCCAACTCGCCAGGGGCGACACGGCCTCGGCCGTCTCGGCCGCCACCGCCGCGTCCAGCAGCGCGCCGCCGCGGCGGCCGTCGACCGCGCTCACGCGCAGCACCACCTCGCACCCGGCGGCGGCCGGTTCCGGCAGCACCACACGGCCCGTGGCGTCCGGCGCGAGCTCCCGCCCGTCCACCAGGACGGCCGTCCGCAGGTCTGTCGGCACGCGCAGCGCCGTCGCGCCGAGCGGCGCGGTGAAGCGCAGCCACTCCTCACGCGGCGGCCCGGGCGCCGTGTCGGGCACCACGGGCTCCACCACAAGGCCCTGGGCCGCCGCCGGTTCGAGCCAGTGCGCGCCCGGCAGCGGATGCGGCCTGGCCCAGGCGCAGACGAACCGCGGGTCGCGCCCCAGGTGCGTCGGGCGGGGCACGAGCGGCACCCCGGCGCCGCCCGAGGCAGCCGTCCAGTGCGCGCCGCTGCGCCAGCCGAGGCCGCCCCGCGCCACCGGGGCCGAGTCGAGGGCCCCGGCCGTCGGGGCGCCGTCCGCGTCGGTCAGGCGCAGCGTCAGCTCGTTCCCGCCGGCCCGCAGGTGCGCGCCGATGTCGTACGGATGGACGCGCACCTCCCGGTGGCCCGGGTACGGGTTGAAGTCGCCCTGGCGCCCGACCTCCGTGCCGTTGACGAGCACGGCGCACGCCCCGTCGCTGCTGACCTGCACCCTCGCGTCCAGCGGCAGCTGTTCGAGCGTCGTGCGCAGCGTCAGGTCGTACGTCGTGCCAGGTACGCCGCCCGTGCCGGCCGACAGCCACTCGGGGCGGCGGTACGCCTCGGGATCGCGCACGACCGCGAAGGAGGCGCGGACCGGCCCGTCGGCGAGCGCTGTCAGGGTCAGGTCGAGTGCCACCGTGCGGCCGGCCGACGCCTCGGGCAGCGGGCTGAACGACTGGTAGCCGTCGCCCTCCACGGGCAGTTCCGCGCCGTCGACCCGTACCCGCCGTGCCGCGTTGGCGCCGACCGCGAGCCACCGCGGCCCCGCCTCCCCGGGCAGCGTGAGGTGCGTGCGCACCGACACCTCCTCGCCCTCGGCGACGCGGCGCAGGTCGATGAACTCCTCCGGCACGTAGCCCTTGGGCCCGAGCCGGTAGTCGTGCACCGGATCGTCGCGGATGCCGCGTGACAGCGACCACTCGGCGGGCTCGTACGCCCCGGAGCCCGCGCGCACCTCGGCGAACGGCCCGAACCCGGCCGTCACGGGGACCCATGGCCCGTGCTCGTCCGCACGGTGCTCCATGCGCCACACCTCGACCGGCAGCGTCCCGCGCCGGTCCGCGGCCGCCAGGTCGCCCCAGTCGTTGTCGAGCGTCGACTGCGCCAGCGCCCGCCACGGGCCCGCCACCTCCACCGCTCCCGTCCCAGGGCCCAGGGGCCGCCCGCTCGGCTCCGGCAGGTCCTGGCCGAGGACGACGAGCGCGACGGCGCCGTCCTCGAACGGCACGTCGAAGCGCCAGCCGCCGTCCGCGCCCGGCGAGACGGCCAGCTCCGTGCGCGCGCCCGTGCCCGGGTCCCAGCGCTGGGCCCGCGGCGCCGCTTCGAGCCCCTCGACGGACACGGCCGCGATGCGCCCCGTGGGCGGCACGTACGTGTAGCCGTCTTCGTGCAACTGGCGCCAGTACTCGGACCAGGAGAAATTGTCCTGCGTCGTCCAGCCGCGTGCGTCGAGCGCGACGATCGGGGCGCGCGTGCCCGTGGTCTCGTCGTGGGCCACCAGCGCGAGCACGTGCGTGTCGCCGTCGCGGCGCAGCAGGTACGGGGCGTCGGCGGTGACCCGCACCGGCCCCCGCGCCACGGCGTCCGGCACCAGCTCGGGGTCCGCGACCAGCGTGACAAGACCGTCCGCCAGCGCGGCGGCGAACCCGCCGTCGGCACCCGCCCCGCCCGCGCTGCTCCCGTCGGCGCCGCTCACGCCGGCACCGCTCACGCCGGCACCGCTCACGCCGGCATCGCTCACGCCGGCATCGCTCCCGCCGGTACCGCGTCCGCCGCCACCGTCGTCTCCGAGGAACAGCTCGGGCGCCCGGCCCACGCACACCACGCGGCCGCCCGCCCGCGCGAACGCCGCGAGCGTGC
>NZ_JAGIQL010000091.1 GCF_017813245.1 Streptomyces montanisoli | reverse complement strand
GCCGCCACCGCCGCGACCGCCCACCGCACACGCGCCGCGCGCCCCACCCCGCTCACCGCGACGGTCACGCCGTGCGCGGCGAGCGCCAGCACCGCGAACTCGTGCAGCCAGCCCGCCGCCGCGACCGCCGTCCCGTACCCGGCCCACAGCCACCACCCGCCCCCGCCGTCGAGCGCCCGCACGAACAAGTACGTGGCCAGCGCCACCAGCGCACACACCAGCGCATAGGAGCGGCCCTCCTGCGCGTACATCTGCACCAGCGGCACCAGCGCGAACGTCACCCCGCTCCACAGCCCGGCCCGCCGGCCGGCGAGGCGCCGCCCCGTCAGCGCCACCAGCGCAGCGGCCGCGGCGGTCGCCACGACCGACGGGAGCCTCAGCGTGAGCAGCCCGCCGTCCCACACCGCGAACAGCCCGTGCATCAGCAGGTAGTAGACGCCGTGCACGGCGTCCACATGCCGCACCAGCTCCCCGATCTGGCCCACGCCGCGGTGCGCGACCTGGTACGTCACCGACTCGTCGCGCCACATCGAGTCCTGCCGCCGCAGCCCCCACAGGCCGAGCCCCAGGGCGAGCAGCGCGGGCAGGAGCGCCGTCCCCCAGGCCCCCGTCCACCACGCGCCGGCCCGTGGCGCACCGCCGCGCGGCGCGGCCGCCCCCGATGCCTTCGCCCGCGGCTCCGGCCGGCTGCCCGCCGCGGGGAGCGTGCCGTCACTCACGCCGGTGGTCCAAGTACCGCAGGACCGCGAGCACCCGGCGGTGGCCGGGCTCCGACGCGGGCAGCCCGAGCTTGCTGAAGATGTTCGCGATGTGCTTCTCCACGGCGCGCTCGGAGACCGTGAACGTCTCCGCGATCGACATGTTGGACCGTCCTTCCGCCATGAGTCCCAGTACCTCGCGCTCCCGGGGAGTGAGCGCGTCCAGCTCCGATCCGCGCCGGCTCGCGCCGAACAGCTGCGACACCACCTCCGCGTCCAGGGCCGTGCCCCCGGCCGCGACCCGCTCCAGCGCCGCCACGAACTCGCCGATGTCCACCACCCGTTCCTTCAGCAGGTAGCCCACCCCCGCGCCGCCGTCCCCGATGAGCTGCGCCGCGTACTTCGTCTCCACGTACTGCGAGAAGATCAGCACCCCGGTGCCCGGCGCCGTCCTGCGGATCTCCACGGCAGCCCGCAGCCCCTCGTCGGTTCCCGTGGGCGGCAGCCGGATGTCCACCACCGCGGCGTCCGGCCGGTGTTCGGCCACGGCGGCGAGCAGAGCCGCCGCATCCTCGACCGCGGCGACCACCTCCACGCCGCGCATCCCCAGCAGTTGCGCCAGCCCGTCCCGCAGGATGGCGGAATCCTCCGCGATCACGACCCGCAGAGCCCCAGCAGCCATACCGACCAGCCTTCCCCGTCTGTCACCGGTAAGGGAGCAGGACGCTGACTGCCGTCGGCCCCCCAGGGGGACTGTTGCAGACCAGCGAACCGTCGACCGTGCGTACCCGGGCCTGCAACCCCGAGAGCCCGCTCCCTCCGCCGATCCGGGCACCGCCCCGGCCATCGTCCCGCACGGTGAGGAGCAGCATGCCCGCGGCCCCGCGCACCGTGATCCGCGCCGCCGACGCGCCACTGTGCTTCACCGCGTTGGCGAGGAGCTCGGCGGCGCAGAAGTAGGCGATCGACTCGATGGCCGGCGTGGGCCTGCCCTCCATCCCGCCCTCCACCGAGACGGGCAGCCCGCAGTCGGCGGCGAGGGTGGCGAGCGCGGTCTCAAGACCCTGGTCGAGCACCGGCGGGTGGATGCCCTTGACCAGGTGGCGCAGATCGGCCACCGCCTGCACCGCGCTCCCCTGCGCCGTCTCCACCGCGCCCAGCACTCGCTCACGGTCCGCGCCGCCCAGTACGAGCTCCCTGATCACCGTCAGATGCATGCCGAGACCGACCAGCCTCGCCTGCGTGCCGTCGTGGAGATCCCGCTCGATCCTGCGCAGCGTCGCCGCCGCGTCGTCCACGGCCAGCGCTCGCGTCTCCTCCAGGGTGCGGATGCGGAGGTCCGCACGGTCGGGACCGAGCAGCGCCGCCAGCAGCAGCCGGTGCGGAACCAGCGCGTTGGCCACCAGCCACCGCGCCCCGAACAGCAGCAGCACGCCCACCGCGACCGGGACAAGCACCAGCGGCCAGTCGTCGAACACCACACCGCCCACGACCAGCGCCGCGTGCCGCACCGAGCCGTCGGGCCGCCGCACAGTGAAGTTGTCCCACAGCCGCACCAGCGGCAGGAACGCGAGCAGTACCCCGTACACGTACCCGATGACCACCGCCACCGGCGGCAGGACCGCCGTCACCGGGGCGAGCACCGCACACCCCACCGCCCGCCAGCCCGCACGGCCGCTCAGCACCGCCCGCCGCCAGCCGAAGGCACCGCCGCCGCCTCCGTCACCGTTCGGCCCACGCCCGCGCGTCGGCCCACGCCCGCGCACGGCAGGGTCGATCCGTACTCCCAGCAGGCGTGCCATCAAGGCCCGGTGGAGATCACCGAACGCCAGCCCGGCACGGACACCGCCGGCCACCACCCACAGGCCCATCGCCGTCCACGACAGCACCCCGCCGATCAGCAGGAGCGCCAGCACGACGAAGGCCCAGACGACGGCCAGCGGGAGGGAGGCGACCGCGTAGAGCGCGGCCGCCGCCTCCGCGAGCAGTCGGCGTCTCACCTGCATGGAGGCCACCCTAGGCGGACCCGCAGGCCCGTCACAGCTGATGGATGACAGGCACGGAGAGAGCAGCGCACACCGCGCACACCCCGAGCGCCAGGACCACCGCCCGGCCCCGCGTCAGGCCGCCGGACGCGTGAGCACCACCGGGGGCGGGGTCACTGAGGAACGCGCGTATGAGCCCCGTCTGCAGCGCGTTGAACCCCCGCATCACCCACGGCGTGAGGAAGAGGAACGGCAGCCCGCCCGCCGCGGCGTGGACGGCCCAGGCACCGGCGAGGGAGGGGCCGCCCCACGAATGGGTGAGGCTCTCAGCCGTCGTGTCCGTACGCAGCGGGTAGCCGAGGTTGATGACGACTATCGTCCAGAAGTAGCCGCACACGGCTATGGCCACCAGGTTCACCGCAGCACTCAGCACCGCGTGCACGAACGCGAGCGGCGCACGCGCGCGGCCCGCGACCGGGGCCTGGGCCGCCACCTCCGCCCCGAGCAGCGAGCGCGCGAGCCCCCGCTGGATGCGCCCGGCCGGGCCTCCGACCAGCGCTATCGGCACGCAGAGCAGCCCCACGGGCAGGGCGAGCACGAGATAGGCGAGCCGGCGCCAGGTCATGGCGCGGAACGGCTCCCCGAGGACGCGGACGGCGATCCGCTTCCAGCCGAACGAACGGGTGATCACAGGAGGATGAGCGATGGTGTCCATGGATCAAGACTCCCGGCCGCACGCCGTTCGCTCGATCGTGCCAGCACGGATCTTGGGGGTTCGGTTTACCCCACCCCGCCGGGCATCCGTTGACGCCCTCGGTTCATCTGCCTAATCTACGTCTACATACATAAATGGCATTTACGTAGAGAGATGAGCTGCCCGCCATGACGCACCCCGCGCAGTCCGCGCAGCCCGGCCTCACCATCACCGACGTGCGCCTCACGCCCGTCCTCGTGGCGGACCCACCCCTGCTCAACACCCAGGGCGTGCACCAGCCCTACACCCCGCGCCTGATCATCGAGGTCGTCACCGAGGGCGGGGCGGCCGGCCTCGGCGAGACGTACGGCGACAGCAAGTACCTCGCGCTCGCCGAACCCCTGGCGCGGCGCCTCGTCGGCCGCCAGGTGTACGACCTGAACGCCGTCATGGCCCTCGTGGACGCGGTCGCCGTCGACCCCGACGACGCCGGGGCGGCCGGCGCCCTGGACGTCGGCGGCCTGCGCGGCGTGCAGACCGCCGACAAGCTCCGCCTGTCCGTCGCCTCCGGCTTCGAGGTCGCCTGCCTCGACGCCCTCGGCCACGCGCTCGGCCTGCCCGTGCACGCCCTGCTCGGCGGCAAGGTGCGCGACTCCGTCGAGTACAGCGCCTACCTCTTCTACAAGTACGGCGCGCACCCCGAGGGCGTCCCCGCGCAGCCGGACGACTGGGGGCCGGCGCTCGATCCGGAGGGCGTCGTGCGCCAGGCCCGCATGTTCTCCGAGCGGTACGGCTTCACGTCCTTCAAGCTCAAGGGCGGTGTGTTCCCGCCCGACGAGGAGATCGCGGCCGTCCGCGCACTGGCCGCCGCGTTCCCCCGTCAGCCGCTGCGCCTCGACCCCAACGGCGCCTGGTCGGTGGAGACTTCCGTACGCGTCGCGGAGGAACTCGGCGACGTACTCGAGTACCTGGAGGACCCGGCGCTCGGCACGCCCGCCATGGCGGAGGTCGCCGCCCGCACGGGCATCCCGCTCGCCACCAACATGTGCGTGACGACGTTCGGCGAGATCGCCCCCGCGTTCACCAGCGGCGCGGTGCAGGTCGTGCTCTCCGACCACCACTACTGGGGCGGCCTGCGCAACACCCAGAAGCTCGCCTCGGTGTGCGAGACGTTCGGCGTGGGCGTCTCGATGCACTCCAACACCCACCTCGGCATCAGCCTCGCCGCCATGTCGCACGTCGCGGCGACCGTCCCCAACCTCCACCACGCGTGCGACTCGCACTACCCGTGGCAGGCGGAGGACGTGCTGACGGAGCGCATCACGTTCAAGGACGGCCGCGTCACCGTCGGCGACGCGCCGGGCCTGGGCGTCGAGTTGGACCGCGAGCGGCTCGCCGCGCTGCATCGCCGCTGGCTCGACGACGACGGCCGGATGCGCGACCGCGACGACGCGGCCGCGATGCGCGTCACCGAGCCGGGCTGGACGACCCCGTCTGTCCCGCGCTGGTAGCGGGAGCGCACGCCTGCGCACGCGCACGCACGCGCGAAGCGCCGGCCGGACCACGCGAGAGGCGTGTCCGGCCAGCTCTTCGACGGCTACGAACTACTCAGCGATCGGGCCGAGTCGTCCGCTCAGGCGTTGCTGCCACGGTTGCGGCGGCGCGTGAAGACGACGGCGCCGGCACCGATGACGACGAGCGCGGCACCGGCCGCGATGAACGTCGTGGTCTGCGAGCTGTTGCTACCGGTCTCGGCGAGGGTCGGCGTGGACGACACTGGCTGGGCGACCGGCGTACCGGACGGCGCGGTCGTGGCACCGACGGCCGGCGCGCTGCTGCTCGGCGAGGTGGACGGCGTGCCCGTGGAGGCGGACGTGGACGGGCTCGGCGAGGTGGTGTCGGACGGGCCGGTCGAGGGGGGCGTGGTGTCGGACCCGGACGGCGGGGTCGTGGAGTCCGACGGGCCGGTCGACGGCGGCGTGGAGTCCGACGGGCCAGTCGACGGCGGCGTGTCGCCACCGCCGTTCTTGTCGCAGTCCGGGTAGGCGCCGTTCCACGCCGTGATCAGGTCCTCCGGGGTGGCGGAGTCGGGGTAGTGCGGCAGCGCGGTGCTCGGGGTCTTGCCGTCGTACACCGTGTCGCCGGCGTACAGGTCGATCTGGCCGAAGCAGACCGAGTTGTTGATGCCCTTGACCTGGAGCGTTGCACTCTTGTTCTTGCGCGAGAGCGTCGCGTGGTCGACATCGAGGAACGACTGCGTTCCCGAGTCAGCCCACGTCTTGCCCTCGGTCTTGTATGTAGCGAGCGAGATCTTGTACTCACAGCCCCTTGTGACGTGGCCGTCGAGCTTGACGACGATGCTGGTGGGCGCCACCGGATCCGTCAACATTCCGTCCTGACGCCAGTGGTGGCCGCCGTCCGTGGAGAACTTCACGTGGACGTTGTCACAGTGGGCACCTTGGCCGCCGTCGTCGGCGGAAGCCGTGCCCACACCGGCGAGGCTCAGCGCCGCCGCCATGGAGCCCACACCGGCAATACCTATAAGACGTCTGGCAATTGAACGCTGCACTTCGGTACTCCTGAATACGTGGCGAAGACCGTTCCGAGCAGTGCTCACGTGCCGAGCACGCCGACGCCTCGGGCGCGTTGACGCGCGCGCCCGGGTCGACGAGGAGTCGCCTCCGCCGAGGTAGGTGGGTGGCCGTGCCCTGAGGGCGCCGGGGGTCACGAGTATGCCGCAACGGGGTCCCCGTTACACAAGTGGTCCGCGAAAAATACACCGTGACACGTCGTCGAAGCTCTAAGTCGACCTAACACAACACAGCGAGCCGGACCATAAGCGGCATACAGGGCATGGTGATTGCCGGACACACCCGCACACCGACACAACCGGAAGGTCACACTCCCAGCACGACGGGCAGAGCGCTCACAGGATGACGTACCGCCAGGTATGTTGGCGTCACGACCAGCCAGGGGACTCACACCATGAACAGCACAACGCCGCCGTTTCCGGCCCGGATCGACCTCTCGGGCGAGGGCCTCGTCCTGCGCGACTGGGCCGAGGCGGACCTGCCGGCGATGCCCGGGCTGTTCGACCACCCCGACATCGCGTACTGGACGCCGATGGCGTCCCCTTTCGACGCGGCGGCCGCAGGCGCGCGGCTCGACCGGGACCGGCGGCTGCGGTCGGAGGGCACGGCGATCCTCCTCGCCATCACCGTCGACGGCAGGACGCCGCTCGGCGAGGTGATGCTGAGGCGCGCCCCCGAGGGCACGGAGCTCGGCTACGCGATCGGCCCCGCGCACCGGGGCAAGGGACTGGCCACCCGGGCGGTGCGTGTGATGGCCGGGTATGCCTTCGAGCAGCTCGGTGTGGATCAGGTGATCCTCGAGCTGGAGCCCGAGAACGCCGCCAGCGTCGCCGTGGCCACCAGGACGGGCTTCACCCTGCTCGACGTGGAGCTGATCCGGGGCGTGGAGAAGGGCCGCCCCTACGCACTGCAGACGTGGGGCCTGAACCGGCCCTGATCCGGCCCTGAGCGAGGCCGCGTCAACGGGCGTCGACGGGCCGGACCAGCCCCGACCCGCAGCCCCGACCAGTCAGTCCCGGCCAGTCAGCCCGCGGTGTCGTGCGCCGGCCTGGCCGCGGCACCGCGGTGGCGACGGTAGTGACGCGCGACGCGCGCGCGGTTCCCGCACGCCTTCGTGCACCATTCCCTGCGCGGGTGGTCCTTCACGAAGTACCGGATGCAGCCGGGCGCGAGGCAGGTGCGGAGCTGCCCGCGGCCCGGGCCCGCGAACAGCTCGGCCGCCTGCCGGGCGAGCGAGGAGACGGCGTAGTCGCACGCGCCCGAGCCGGTGCCGACGGTCGCGGTCGGCTCGCCGCCATCGGGCCAGTCGAGCTCCGGCCAGATGCGGGCCCTGCCGCTGAGCCGGTTCACCGTGTCGAGCGCCTCGCGGCGTGACGGTACCCGCGTCACCGCGAACTGCGGCGGCGCGTCCGTGACCTCCGCGGCGAGCGCCCGCAGCGCGTCGCGCAGCGACCGGAGCCTGCGCACATCCTGCTCGTCCAGCGCTCCGGCCGCGTCCTCCGTATCCTCCACGTCCCCGGCGCGCCTCGCATCCCCCGAGCCTCTGCCCGTCGTGGCGGGCAGCCGGGGGCCGATCGCGTCGACCCACCGCGCGGCCGAGGCGACGTCCCCGACCAGGTCGAAGCCGTCGTGGCCGCGCTCGTCGACGTGAATCGTGTTCATCAGCTCGATGGGGAGCGGCTCTCCCAGGAGGGCCACACGTACGTCAACCTCACCCTCGTCCATACGGGCCAGCATACCGAAGAGCTAATGCTTCGCGCACCTCTTGAACATTTGACGACTCGCCGCGGGCATGGCACAGTTCTAATCGTTCAAGGCGCTTTCAAGCATTAGTCGCTTGAGCCGCCGGATCGCCGACCATGAGAGAGGCCACCGCCATGTCACGACTCCCGCAGATCGACCCCGAGAACGCCACCGGCAAGGCGGCCACGCAGCTCACGGAGACGCAGAAGGCCCTGGGCAGCGTCCCCAACCTGATGAAGGTGCTGGTGAACAGCCCGGCGGCCGTGAAGGGCTACCTCGCGATGAACGGCGCGCTGGCGGCCGGCGTGCTGCCCTTCCCGGTCAGGGAGCGCATCTCGATCCTGGCGGCCGAGCTCAACGGCTGCACCTACTGCCTGTCGGCCCACACCTTCAGCGGCGGGAAGTTCGCCAAGCTCAGCGACTCGGAGCTGGCGGCGGCCCGCGAGGCCAAGTCGCAGGACGCCCACATCGAGGCCATCCTCACACTGACGCGCCGCGTCATCGAGGGCCGCGGCCAGGGCGGCGAGCAGGCGATCGCGGAGGCCAGGACTGCCGGTGTGACGGACGAGGAGATCGCCGAGGTGGTCGCCAACGTCGCGGTGAACGTCCTGACCAACTACTTCAACGAACTGGTCGACACGGACGTCGACTTCCCCCGCGTCGCGCCGCACGCCCACTGACGGCGCGCCCACTGACGGCGCGCACACTGACGGCGCGCACACTCACGGCGCGCCCACTGACGGCGCGCCCCACTCACGGCCCGCCCACTGACCGCTCGCACACCGACCGCCGCCCGCAGCGCTCCGGCGCCGCCCCGCCGGCACCGGCACCAATCCGCCGGGCGGGGCGGCGGGCCGCAGGCGGCAGGGGCGCCGAGGAGAAGGAAGAACGTGCCCAACGTGCCGAACTCCACCACAGCCACGTCGCGAAGAGTGACGTTCCCGGGCTCGCAGGGCGCCCCGCTCGCCGGGCGCCTTGACCTGCCCGGCACGCCACCGCTCGCGCTGGCGCTCTTCGCCCACTGCTTCACCTGCGGCAAGGACACCCTGGCCGCCCCGAGGATCGCGCGGGCGCTCACCCGCCACGGCATCGGCGTGCTCCGCTTCGACTTCACCGGGCTCGGCGAATCCGGCGGGGACTTCGCCGGCTCGGACTTCACCTCGAACGTCGACGACCTGACGGCCGCGGCCGGCTACCTGGCAGGCGAGTTCCGCTCCCCCGCGCTCCTCGTCGGCCACTCGCTCGGCGGGGCGGCCGTCCTGGCGGCGGCGCCGCGGATCCCCGGGGTGCGGGCCGTGGCCACCATCGGCGCACCGGCCGACCCCGACCACGTCAAGGGACTGCTGGGGGACGGCGTGCGCGCCTTCGAGGAGTGCGGGGACTGCGACACCGCCGAGGTCTCCATCGCTGGCCGCCCGTTCCGCATCGGCCGCCGCTTCCTCGACGACATCGCGGCCCAGCCCCAGGCCCGGCGCATCGCCTCGCTGCGCGTCCCCCTGCTCGTCCTGCACTCGCCGACGGACGACACGGTCGGCATCGACAACGCCCGGCGCATCTTCGACACGGCGCGCCACCCCAAGAGCTTCGTCGCGCTCGACGGCGCCGACCACCTGCTGACCCGCCCGTCCGACGCGCGTTACGCCGCGGACCTCATCGCCTCCTGGGCGCTGCACCACGTGGTACGCGGCCGCGCGTAGCCGAAGGACCGGCAGGGGCGCCTACTCGGCTGCGTCGATCCCGGCTGCCTCGATGAACACGCAGCACCGGTCGGCGCGCGGGGCCAGCACGGCACGGTCCTGACGTTCCCCGCTCGCCTCGAGCAGTCCGCGCACCAGGTGCAGGTTCAGGCCGCACACCAGCTCGGTGTGGCGCCGGGCGAGGCGGTGGAAGGGGCAGTTGCGCAGTTCCACGCAGCCCTCGCCGGTCTCGGAGGGCTCGTACCCGCAGGCGTGCAGCGCCGCGGTCAGGTCGGGGCCGCCCGCCGATCGCCCGGCCGCCCGGCCGGCCGCGTGCGCCGCTGAGGCCACCGCCTCGCGCACACCGCCCGAGTCGTCGGCGGCGACCGCCTCGGCCAGCACCTCCGCGAGCAGCGCGTAGTCGCGTGGCGGCACGCTGACGGACAGTTCGCGGCGGGCACGCGCGTACCGCTTGGCGGGACGGCCCGCGCCGGGGCCGCCGCGTCCGGCCGGGCGGGCGTAGCCGGCGGTCAGCAGGCCGGCGTCGACCAGCTTGTCCAGGTGGTACGCCGCCAGGGTGCGGCTGATGCCGGCCGCGGCCGCCGCGTCTTCGCGGGCCGTCGGCTCGTCCCGGGCAGCGACGACGTCGTACAGCCGCCGCCGCACCGGGTCGTCGAGGCTGCTCAGTTCGCTGATCGGGTCCTGGCCCGGATCCTCGCTCCTGCCCACACCGCCAATGTAACACCAATGAGATTTGACAAATTCGGCGCGCACGGGTCAGCCTCTAAAAGAAGGCGACATTGTCGATACAAGGAGCGCCCCCATGACCACCCCCGCGTCGCCCGTCGCACCCGAAACGGCCGGGGTGGACCTGGCGGCGGCCGAGCGGGCCGCTCGGGAGTTCCTGCGGGCGCTCGGCGTCCCGCTCGACCGCGAGGGAATGCAGGACACGCCCGGGCGCATGACCCGCGGCTACGCGGAACTGCTGACCGCGCGCCCGTTCCGGCTGACCACGTTCCCCAACGAAGAGGGCTACGACGAGCTGGTGCTCGCCCGCGACATCCCGGTGCGCTCGGTGTGCGAGCACCACCTGCTGCCCTTCGTCGGGGTGGCGCACGTCGGCTACCTGCCCGGCAGCCGGATACTCGGGCTGTCGAAACTCGCCCGGGTCGTCGAGCACTTCGCCTGCCGCCCGCAGGTGCAGGAACGGCTGACCAAGCAGACCGCCGACTGGCTCGAGGAGCACCTCGATCCGCAGGGCGTCGGAGTGGTCATCGAGGCCGAGCACACGTGCATGACGCTGCGCGGGGTACAGGCCACGGGGTCGAAGACCGTCACCTCGACCCTGCTGGGAAGCCTGCGCAGCGACGCGTCGTCCCGGCAGGAGTTCCTCGACCTCACCGGCGTCCGCCGGTAACAGGACGCGCGTAAGCAAGGCACGCACTCGCAGAACCCCACTCACACGGCTTCACACGACGGAGGCAGAACATGACCACACCGCGGCGGATCGTGATCGTCGGGGCTGGACTGGCCGGTGCGACGGCGGCCGCCACGCTCCGCGAGCGCGGCTTCGACGGCGAGGTGACGCTCTTCGGACGCGAGACGCACGAACCGTACGAGCTGCCGCCGCTGTCCAAGGGCATCCTGCTGGGCAGCGCCGACGAGCCCGACTGGGTGCGCCCCGCCGGCCACTACGCCGACCACACGATCGACCTGCGCCGCGGAACCCACATCGCCGCCCTGCGCCCGGCCGACCACAGGGTCGTCGAGGCCGACGGCACCGAGCACCCCTACGACCGGCTGCTGCTCGCCACCGGCTCCCGCCCGCGCACCCTCCCCGGCTTCGACGGTCCCGGCGTCCACACACTGCGCACCCTCGACGACTCGCTGGCGCTGCGCGCGGCGCTGACCGCCGGGGCCAGGGTCGTGATCGTCGGCGCCGGCTGGATCGGCTGCGAGGTCGCGGCCGCCGCCCGCACCCACGGCGCCGAGGTGACCGTCGTCGACCCGCTGCCGCAGCCGCTGCTGTCGGTGCTGGGCGAGCAGATCGGCGCGGTCTTCCGCGACCTGCACGCCGGGCACGGCGTCACGCTGCGGCTCGGCACCAGGGCCACGGGCCTCACCGCCCAGGACGGGGCCAACGGCGGCACCCAGGACGCCACCCGCGTGGTGCGCCTCGACGACGGGAGCGAGCTGCCCGCCGACGTCGTGGTCGTCGGTGCCGGAGCCGTACCGAGCACAGGACTGGCCGAACAGGCCGGCCTGGAGCTCGCCGCAGGCGGGATCGCCGTCGACGCGGCGCTGCGCACGTCCGCCCCGGACGTCTACGCCGCCGGCGACATCGCCGCGCACGACCACCCGCGCCACGACGGCCGGGTCCGCGTCGAGCACTGGTCCAACGCCAAGGAGCAGGGCGCGCACGTGGCCGGCAACCTCCTCGGCGGCGACGAGCCGTACACCGCCGAGCCGTACTTCTTCTCCGACCAGTACGATCTCGGCTGCGAGTACCGCGGCCTCGCCGACCCCGCCCGGGACGAGCTGACCGTGCGAGGCACGACCGCCTCCCGCGAGTTCATCGCGTTCTGGCGCCGTGACGGACGGGTCACCGCGGCCCTCAACGTCAACGCCTGGGACGACGGCGACGCCCTGCAGGCGCTCGTCGACAATCGGGCACAGGTCTCCGCACAGCAGCTCGCCGAGGCCGACCTGGGCAAGCTGGCCGCCGGCGCACGCTGAGCGGCCACGGCGACGAGGCCAAGGGCGACGAAGCCACCGGCGAGGAAGCCACGGCCGACGAGGCCACCGGCGACGAGCCACGGGCGAGGAAGAGGAGCAGGAGCGCATGAGCAGCACGCAGGGCGCGGCCGTCGACATGGTCTTCCGCGGGCGCCGCGTCACCCGTGACCGGGCGCTGGTGATGGCCATCGTCAACCGGACACCGGACTCGTTCTACGACCACGGCGCCACGTTCGCCGAGGACGCGGCGAGGACGGCGATCAGCCGGGCCGTCGACGAGGGCGCGGACATGATCGACCTCGGCGGTGTGACCGCGAGCCCCGGCGCCGAGGTCACGGCGGACGAGGAGATCGCCCGGATCGTGCCGCTGGTGGAATGGGCACGCGCCCGCTACCCGGACCTGCTGATCAGCATCGACACCTGGCGCCACGAGGTCGGCGACGCCACCTGCCGGGCCGGCGCCGACATCATGAACGACGCGTGGGCCGCCGCCGACCCGCGGCTGATCGACGTCGCCGCGGCGTACGGCGCCGGCTACGTGTGCACGCACACCGGCGGGCGCACACCGCGGGCCGAGCCGTACCGTCCCGACTACCCCGACGTGGTGACCGCGGTGCGCACCGAGGTCCTCGCCCTGGCCGAACGGGCCGAGGCCGCCGGCGTGCCGCGCGGCGGCATCCTCATCGACGGCACCGGCTACGGGAAGGACACCGCCGACCACCTGACGCTGCTCGGGCACGTCAAGGAGTTCACCGGCACCGGGTGGCCGGTGCTGATGGCCCTGTCGAACAAGACGTTCGTCGGCGAGACCCTGGACGTCGGCCTGGACGAACGGCTCACCGGGACGCTCGCGGCCACCGCGATCGCCGCGAGGGACGGGGCGGCGGTCTTCCGCGCGCACCAGGTCGCGCCCACGCGGGAGACCCTGGAAATGGCGGCCGCGATCAACGGCACCCGGCAGCCCGCCCGCACCAGCGCCTGGATCTCGTGATGCATCTCATCTGGCCTCCGGAGAACGCCGGCCGCGTCATGGACGCCGCCGAGCTCGAGGACCTCTACACCTACCCGGCCGGACGGACCTGGCTCGCGGTCAACTTCGTGTCGAGCGCCGACGGGGCCGTCGAGCTCGGCGGGCAGGCACGTCCCCTGTCCACGCCGCCCGACCGCGAGGTGCTGCAACTGGGCAGCGACCTCGCCGACGTGCTGCTGATCGGCGCGACCACCGCGATGGTCGAGGGCTTCCGCGGTGTCCACCCCGACCGCCGCGCCCAGGAGCGCAGGCGCCGCCACGGCCTGGCCGACGTCCCGCCCACCGCCGTGGTCACCACCGGAAGCGGCCTGCCCGCCGACGCGCCCGTCATCACCGGGGCGCGGGTGCCCACCCTCGTGCTCACCTGCGAGGCCGCGCCCGCCGACGTCCGGCGCGCCTGGACCGCGGCGGGCGCGGAGGTCATCGTCGCGGGCGAGGAGAGCGTCGACCTGACGGCGGCGGTCGCCGCGCTCGCCGGGCGCGGGCTGCGGCGCATCGACTGCGAGGGCGGCCCCCACCTGTTCGGTGCGCTGACGGACGCCGGCCTCGTCGACGAACTCCGCCTGACGCTCTCCCCCATGCTGGCCGCGGGCCCCGCGGGCCGCATCGCCGCGTCCCCCATCGCCTCACCCGTCAACCTGAGCCTGGCCTCGGCGGTCGCCGAGGCGGACACACTCCTCCTGCGCTACCTCGCCCGCCCCTGACCCGTCCGCCCCTGACCCGTCCGCCCCTGACCCGCGCGGGCCCGTCAGCGCATGTCCCGCAGGAGGGTGTTGAGTTGAGCCTCCTGCTTGGCCGGCGCCATCGGCGGGTTCGCGTGGTCGATGCCGAAGGCCTTGAGGACTTGGTCCATCTGGGCGTCGATGAACGTCCAGCCGGTGTTGTCCAGCGGCTGCAACGAGGCCTGGTCCGCGTCCCAGAGGTCTCGCAGCGACTTGGCGGCCGCGTGGGCACCCGCCGTGTTCCCCGACCGCGTGTCGCGCAATGAGGTCGATGCGAGTGCCCTCAGTGCGTCGACCTTCTTGGGCGGGAACTTCTTGACCGCCTGGCCGGGGGCGAGTTGCACGGTGGAGGTGGCGTCGGTCTCCGGCGCCGGGCCGACGTGCGGCCGGCCGTGCGCCCACAGCAGCAGGGATCCGGTGGCGACGGCGAGGAGGACGAACCCCGCGAGTCCCACGCGCTGCCTGCGCGGGTTCACGGTGGCCTGTGGGGTGTGCGTGGCCTCGTAGGTCTCGGTCACGTCGGCGCGTGTCACCGTCAGGTAGATGACCGTCGCCAGGATCAGGCCGAGGAAGATCAGGCTGGTGGTGAAGGTGCCCAGTGCGAGGCCGGTCGGGTCGCCGGGGCTCTGGGCGACCTTCGGGGAGGCGAGCCAGTCGCCGATGTTGGCGCCCAGCGGGCGGGTCAGGATGTAGGCGAGCCAGAAGGACAGCACCGGGTTCGCGCCGAACTTCCACAACCCCGTGATCGCCGCGATGAGGCCGAGCGGCAGCAGGACAGAGACGCCAGGGCTCCAGCCGGTGAGTTCGAGGGTCCAGTCGCCGGTCGCGGTACCGAGTGCGAAGGTGACGAGCACGCTGAGCCAGTAGAACGACTCGCGCGAGCGCGTCGTGACCGAGTGGATCGAGAGGGTGCGCTCACGCAGCCACCACACGCCGAAGACCACGGCGAGCAGGACGGAGAACACCGCGGAGCTGATCCACAGCGGTACGTGGAGCTGGTCGGTCAGGATGTCCGTGTACAGCGTGCCCGTGACGCTGACGACGACCACGGTCAGCCAGTACGGGAACGGAACGTACCGCTTCAGCCGCAGCTGGACGATCAGAACCACCGCGAACACCGCGGTGAAGATCCAGGCCGTGTTCACCAGGCCGACGCCCAGCTTCATGTTGATCCAGTCGGCGAAGCTCTCACCGACGGTCGTGCAAAGGATCTTGATCACCCAGAACCAGACGGTGACCTCGGGAACCTTGTTCAGCATCAGCCGCCCGCCGTGGCGCGTGCGGGCTTCGCTCGTCGTTGTCATGCCGCGAGGTTGGCCCGGCCAACCTGCACACAACCTGACCGCGCGATGGGCTACGGCGTGGGGAAGGTCACCTCGACGTGGCCGTGACCGTCCGCGATCGCGCGGACCGCCACTCCCGCGGACGCGGCGAGACGCCGCACCACGGCCAGCCCCAGTCCGTGGCCGTCGCCGCTGGTCACACCGGCTTCGAAGACCCGGTCGACATCGGCGGGATCGAACCCCGGACCGTCATCGAGGACATCGACCACGACGGCCCGGGGCCGGACGCGTGCGGTGACCCGGACGTGCGAGCTCGCATGCCGCAGGCCGTTGTCCAGGAGGGGCGACAACACGGCCACGACGAGTTCGCTCGGCACGGCGACGTCGACGTCGGCCGGGACGGCGAGTCCGATGGAGCGGCCGGCGATCGCCTGTCGCACCGCCGCCGCGAGATCGCAGCGGGTACCACGATCGGTGCGTGTTCCGGCGGCAGTGAGAAGCGTGGTGATCGCCGTGTTCAGGCGGCCGACCTCCGTCAGGACCGACTCCGGCGCCAGATGGTGACCGGAGAGCTGCGCCAACTGCGCCTCGCCGCGCAGAGCCGTCAACGGCGTCCGCAACTCGTGGGCGATCTCGTGGGTGAGCCGGCGCTCGTCCGCGAGCGCGTTGTCCACGCGGTCGAGCAGGCGATCCAGGGTCCGTCCCAGCTCCCCGAACTCATCGCGCGGAACACCGAGATCGAAGCGGCGCCCGGGTTCGTGACTGCCCCAGTCGTCGGCAAGAGCGGCCATCTCATGGACCACGCGCAACGCACGACCCACCATCAGGTAGGCGACGACGCCCGCGAGCAGGATGGAGATGCCACCCAAGATGAGCGCCATCGCCAGGCTGCGCTGCTCCGAGGTCTCGTACGGCGTCAGATCCACCCGCACGACCACCACGACACGGTGGCCTTCGAGCCGCACCGGCTGGGCATACAGAAGGTACCTGCCGGCCGTGGTGGTACGGGACCGCGTGGAGCCGGCGAGTGCCTCCACGCGGTCGTGGATCCTGGCCGGCACGATCCCGTCGACGAGATGTCCATCGGCGTACACCCACGAGACCGTGTCCAGCGCTTCGTTGCCGCTCTCGATCAGCACCACGTGGCCACCGCGTACGGCTACGTTCGCCGCCACCGCCTCCGCACGCGTGTGCGCCAGCGCGTTCGCGTCGGCGTCGGTCACCCGGCTCAGCAACACGTGGGAGACCACCACCAGCACGGCCACCACCGCTGTCGCGATCAGTACCGCGAGCGCCACGACCCTCCCGCGGAAGCCCGTCACTCCCATCGATAGCCCACTCCGCGGACCGTCGCCAGACGATCGGCCACGCCCAGCACACCGAGTTTGGTCCGCAGCCGGCGGACGAAGGAGTCGAGGGTGTTGTCGCTGACCTGCGCGCCGTGCGGCCAGCCCGCGGCGACGAGGGCGTGGCGGCGCACAGCGTCGCCCTGCGAGGCGATGAGCCTGCCCAGCAGCCGGAACTCGGTCGGCGTCAGGCTCTCGCTCGCCGAACCGTGGGCGACCACATGCTTCGCCGGATCGAGAACGACGCCCGTCGGCGGGATCGCCGCGATCGTTCTGCGCAGCAGGGCGCGGACCCTCACCAGCAGCTCGGGGACGTCGAACGGTTTCGTCATGTAGTCGTCGGCTCCCGCCTCGAAGCCGCCCACCTTGTGATGCATGCCGTCCAGAGCGGTGAGCATCAGCACCGGGGCGTCAACGCCACGCGCCCGCAGCGCCAGGCACACATCGCGGCCATCGGCGTCCGGGAGCCCCAGATCGAGGACGACGAGGTGGGGCGCCGGTTCGAGGTGCCGCAGCAGGCCGTCCGCCGTGGAAGTGACGGCGACCGTGTGTTCGTCGTGCTCGAGAGCGCGCCTGAGGACGTCACGGACGGCCGCGTCATCTTCGCACACCACAACAAAAGCCACGCACCGACCCTAGGGGCTCCGCCGGGAGTCCACCATTCCCCCCGGTCAGTGCCCTGGCCGTCCGGCTCTCCCCGGTCAGTGCCCTGGCCGTCCGGCCGCGCCCGGGGCTTCGAGCCGCAGGAGGGCGATCAGCGTCGCGACGGCGAGCGCCACCACGAACCACGCGTAGTCGCGTGTCGCGGCCGCAAGGCCGCCCCCGTGCACGACGAGGACGCCCGCGATGACGGCCGGCAGGCCCATGCCCAGGTAGCAGATCACGTAGACCGCCGACAGGACACCGGCACGCTCGTGCTCGTCGACCAGGGGCACCACCGTACGCATCCCTCCCTGGAATCCGGCTCCGAAGCCGACCCCGGACACCAACGTACCGGCGAAGAACCCGGCGAACGACGAGAGTTCGACGGCCGCGAGGGTCCCCAGCGATCCCAGTACGAGGAGCGTGACGCCGAGGAACATCACGGCCCTGGGCGGCACGCGCCCGAGCGAGACGGCGGTGGCGGACGACACCACGGTCAGGACGAACAGGCCGAGGCCGCCGACCACCGCCGAGTCCGAGCCCGCGAGTTCGCGGGCGAGCGCCGGGGCGAGCGAGCCGTAGAAACCACCGAGCGACCACACCGCGAACAGCACCGGGGCAACCGCGAGCAACGGGCCGCGCAGCCGCCGCGGCACCGCGAGTTCGGGTACGAGGGAGGCGCGCAGCCCGGGCGCCCGGCGCCCGGTGCCGGGCAGCGGCAGCACGGCGACGCCGGCGGCCTGTAGCGCGAAGACCCCGACGAACACGAGGTAGACGAGGTGCGTCGGCGCCGGCAGGTACTGGACGACCAGGCCGGACAGCAGTGCGCCGACGCCGGTTCCGAGGCTTGGGGCGACGGCGTTGGCGCGGGTGCCGCGCTCGCGGTCGATGTCCAGCATCGCCGCGCCCAGCGCGCCGAGCGCACTGCCGGTGGCGACACCCTGGAGCACCCGCCCGGCGATCAGGGCGCCGACGCCGCCTGCCGTGCTGAACACCACCATGGCGCCGGCCTGCAGAGCCAGCGCGGCCAGCAGCACCGGCCTGCGGCCGAGGTGGCCCGACACCCTGCCCAGCACGAGCAGGGCGGCCAGGACGACGACGGCATACACGCCGAAGACGACGGTGGTGGTGATCGGGGAGAAGTGCCAACGGGCCGCGTAGAGGGCGTAGACCGGCGTCGGCGCGCTCGACGCGGCGAGGAACGAGACGATGATCGACGCCAGCAGCACGAGGCCGACGGTGCCGGCGGTGCCGGTGGGACCGCCTGTACGTGGGCCGCCCGTACGCGGGCCGCCCGTAGGCGGGGCGGCGGGCCGGGCGGCCGAGGGGACGTCACTCGGCGAGTCGTGTCCGTCGGGTTCCCGGCCGTCTGGGCGACGACCGCGCCGGCGCCCTCGTATCGAACCGCTGCGGGTCGTTCCTGTCATGCCCACAGGCTGGCACGCACCCCTCTGACCAGGTGAGTGGCAATCATGCCCAGCATCACTAGAATATTGCCATGACGACACACCGAGTCGCGATCCTGGCGTTGGACGGTGTCACCCCGCTCGACCTGGCGATCCCGGCGCAGATCTTCAACGCCCGCCCGGAGACCCCCTACGAGACGACCGTGTGCGGACTCGGCCCCAAGGTGGCGACCACCGCCGGCTTCTCCCTCGACACCGAGGGCGGCCTCGACCACGTACGCGCCGCCGACACCGTGATCGTGCCGGGGTACGAGCCGGGCAGCGAGCCGCTGGTGCGCCCGACGGACGAGGTGCTCGACGCGCTGGCCCAGGCGCGCGACCAGGGCCGGCGGGTGGTGTCGATCTGCACGGGCGCCTTCGCGCTGGCCGCGGCGGGCGTTCTGGACGGGCTGCACGCCACGACCCACTGGCTGCACATCGACGAGCTCGAACGGGACTTCCCGTCCGTCACGGTCGACCGCGACGTGCTCTACGTCGACGAGGGGGACGTGCTCACGTCGGCCGGAGTGTGCTGCGGCATCGACCTGTGCCTGCACTTGGTGCGCCGCGACCTGGGGGCGATCGTGGCCAACCGGATCGCCCGCGGCCTGGTGGCCGCGCCGCACCGCGACGGCGGGCAGGCCCAGTACGTACCGGCTCCGGTCGCCGAGGCCGGTCAGACGTCGCTCTCCGAGACGCGGGGCTGGGCGCTGGGCCGGCTCGACGAACCACTCACACTGCGAGCGCTCGCCCGGCACGCGGGCGTCTCACCCCGCACCTTCATGCGCCGGTTCGCCGCGGAGACGGGCACCACGCCACTGCAATGGCTGCTGGGCGCCCGCCTCGGCAAGGCGCGCGAACTGCTGGAGACGACAGACCACTCGGTGGACCAGGTGGCCAGGGACTGCGGCCTCGGCACAGCGGCGAACCTGCGTCTGCACTTCCGGCGCACCCTCGACACCACCCCCACCGCCTACCGGCGCACCTTCACGCGCTGACACCGCGGGCATGCGGTGCGAGCGATCCGCTGCCGTACCTTGCCCTCTGACGGAAGAAGGGACTCCATGAAGCACGAGTACGAGGCGAAGTTCCTCGCGATCGACACCACCCGGATCCAGGCGAAACTGACCACTCTCGGAGCGAGCCAGGCGTTCCCCCGCACCCTCCTGACGCGCAAAATCTTCGAGAACGACTCCCTCGACAGCGGGACATGGCTCCGGCTGCGTGACGAGGGCGCGCGCTCGACGCTCACCCTCAAGCAGGTCACCGACTCCACGACCATCAACGGCACCACGGAGATCGAGACCGAGGTCTCCGATCCGGACGCCATGGCCGACATCCTCCGCCGGGTCGGCCTCAGCGAGGTGCGCTACCAGGAGAACTACCGAGAGGAGTGGCGCCTGGGCGAGGTCGCCTTCGACTTCGACACCTGGCCAGGGCTCCCCACGTTCCTGGAGATCGAGGGCCCCGACGAGGCGTCGGTCAGGCAGGCCGCTACCCTTCTCGACCTCGACTACTCCGAGGCGCGGTTCGGCAGCGTCGACGAGGTCTACAAGAGCGAGATCGGCCGCGACATCCTCTCCGAGCCCACGCTCCTCTTCGCGGACGCCGAGAAGCAGGCGGACGTCTCCTAGCCGAGGCTCCGCTCCAGCCGCCGCACGCTCACCCCAGGCCGAACCAGGGCAAGCAGCCCGGCAGCCCTTCGATCCCCACCGGTACCGCCCTGTGCTGCTGCCACCGTTCCGCGGTGAGGCGGAGCCTGCGCAGCACGCCGGGTCGGGCCCGTACCGAGTGGCGTTCGATGCCGTCCTCCTGATAGCCGAGCTTGCGTGAGACCCCCAGCGACGCCGCGTTGTGCGTGTACGCCGCGGAAATCGCATGCTGAGCGCCGAGTCCGGCGAAGGCGAGGTGGAGGACAGCCGCGCGCATCTCGGTCCCCAGGCCCTGATGGTGGTGGGTCCTCCCCAGCCAGGAGCCGGTGCACACCTCGCGGAGGACCGAGAAGTCCCGGGCAGTGATGCCCTGTGTCCCCACGACGACACCGTCTCGCAGGACCGCGAGATTCAGCTCCCAGTCCTCCTTCCGCCAGGCACCCCAGCAGCGCCAGTGGTACTGCAGGACGCTCTGGGCACGCTCGTCGGGCGTGACGTCGGTCCATGCCACGGTGAACGGCTGCACCGCCGGATCGTGCACACCATCCGCGGCCAGCGCGGCCAGGTCGGCGAGATCCTCCGGGTTCGGCAGCCGTAGCTCGAGCCGGGGCGTGGTCAACCGCAGGCCCGCCAGGGGCCACTGGGTGAGCAGGGTCATGCACAAGGATTCTTCTCGTCCCGGGCCACCGCGGCCACCGGATTTCCGCGCCGAGAGGCGGGATGCGGTCATGCCGGGGTGCTGAGCCCGAGGTCGTAGGCGAAGATCACCGCTTGGACCCGGTCGCGGGCCCCGATCTTGGCCAGCACGCGTCCGACGTGCGTCTTGACGGTGGACTCCGCGAGCACGAAGCGCTCCGCGATCTCCTTGTTGGTCCACCCCCGGCCGACGGCGACGAGGATCTCGCGCTCCCTCAGGGTCAGGGACTCCAGGCGCCGGTCCCGGCGCCTGGACTCGGACGTCGACGCCGTGGGCAGCCGGTGGGCGTAGGTGTCGAGCAGGCGCCGGGTGAGCGCGGGCGCGATGACCGCGTCGCCGGCCGCGACCGCCCGGATGCCGGAGAGCAGTTCCTCGGGACGTGCGTCCTTCAGGAGGAACCCGCTGGCCCCGACGCGCAGCGCGCTGTGGGCGTATTCGTCCAGGTCGAAGGTGGTGAGGATGAGCACCCGCGAGCGTCCGCCGGAGGCGACGATCCTGCGGGTCGCCTCGATCCCGTCCATGCCCGGCATCCGCACGTCCATGAGGACCACGTCCGGATGGGATTCCGCGACCTGGCGCACGGCGTCGGCTCCGTGCGCCGCCTCGCCGGTCACCTCCATGCCGGGCACGGATTCGAGGAGCATCCGGAAGCCCAGGCGTTGCAGGGGCTGGTCGTCCACGATGAGGACAGTGGTCATGACGGGTTCTCCGGGGAATCGGGCAGCGGGGTGAGATCGAGGTCGGCCACCAGCGTCCAGCCGCCGCCGGGCCGTGGCCCCGCGGTCACGGTCCCGCGGTACAGGGCGGCGCGCTCGCGCATCCCGGCGAGGCCGTGCCCGGGACCGGCAGGGCGTGCCGGCGGGGCGTCTCCGCCGGGCGGCGGCCCCGTGTCGTCGACCCGGACGCGCAGCCGCGTGCCGCTGAGCTCCAGTGCCAGCTGGACGTGGGTGAGGGCGCCGGCGTGTTTGAGCGCGTTGGTCAGCGCTTCCTGCGCGATGCGGTAGACGGTCAGCTGGATCCCGGGATCCAGTGTGTCCACCTCCCCGCTGGTGCGGTAGACGACCTCCGGCCCCGCGGTGCGGATGCGGGTGCACAGTGCGTCGAGCTCCGGCACGCCCGGCTGCGGGCTGAGGCGCGGCGCGTCGTCCGCCTGTTCGCGCAACAGACCGAGCATGCGCCGCAGTTCGCCGAGAGCCTGGCGGCCGGTCTCGGCGATGAGCTCCAGTGCCTGGGAGCCGCGCTGCGGGCTGTGTCTCGACGCGTACGCGCCCCCGTCGGCCAGTGTGATGATGACGGAGAGGTTGTGGCCGACGATGTCGTGCATCTCCCGGGCCACCCGGGCGCGTTCGTCCGCCGCGGCCAGCTTGGTGCGCTGGTCGCGCTCGACCTCCAGCCGGGCGGCGTGTTCACGCAGGCCCGCGAGCTGCGAGCGCCTGATGCGTACCGCGAGCCCCAGGGCCAATGCCGCCGTCACGGCGCTGAACAGGGAGAACAGCGCGTCCCCCGGGGACACCACGGCGGACAGCCGCAACACGACGAGCGCGAGCACCCCCGCCATGGTCGCGCAGGCCCACGGCAGGTGCCGAAGGCGTCCGTGCAGGGCCAGGCTGTAGAGAGCCACGAGCAGGGCCGCGTCGGCCCGCATCCAGGCGCCGACGGCCCACTGCGCGAGAAAGACCGCCGCGATCAGCGCGAAGGTCAGCGAGGGCGCACGCCGACGCCCGAGCAGCGGCAGCACGAGCCCCGCCTGGAAGGCGAGCATGCCGGCGAGGGGGAGGGCGTTGAACGCGGTCGCCAGGGCCGGCGGTCCGCCGTCGGTGTGCAGCAGGTCGGGCAGGCAGGTCGCCAGGAAGACGCCGAGCGCCACCGACGTGTCCAGGGCCCAGGGGCGGGTCCTGTCCATGCGCCGCATCCGCCGGCCGAGACTGCTCAGCCGGGTCACCAGCGGGTGCGACCACAGCTCGTCGAGACCGGCCGAGGACAGCAGGTCGGGAAAGGTTTCCGCGGGGGTGTCGTCGAGCCGCACGCGTGTCATCCGTCCGCCGGTCAGGCGTCGGTACGCATCAGCCGCCAGGCCGCACCCGCCAGCGCCACGGCCGTCCAGGCGAGGAACACCAGGAGCCCGGCCGTCGGGGAGAGGGTGACGGCGTCGTGGTGCAGCGTGAACATCGCCTGCCCCGCGTTGCTGGGCAGGTAGGGCTCCACGTTGTTCTGCCAGGAGCTGGGAAGCAGCGAGACGAGTCCGGGCACCAGCATGAGCGAGGCCACCAGAACGGAAATGCCCCCGGCGACGGAACGCAGGAGCGCCCCCAGCGCTGTGCCGATGACACCGACGAGGGCGAGGTAGAGGCCCGCGCCGAGCAGCGCCCGCAGCACGCCCGCGTCGGAGAGGGACTGGGCTGCCGGGGTGCCCGAGACGATGCCGCCCACGACGGGGAAGGCGATGAAGACGCCCACGAGCCCGACGACCAGGGAGACCAGGCCGAAGACGGCCGACTTGGACCACAGGACGGGGAGCCGATGCGGGACGGCGGCCAGGGTGGAGCGGATCATGCCGGTCGAGTACTCGCCCGCGGTGACGAGCACGCCGAGCACACCAAGGGCCAGCTGCGCGAAGTTCGTGCCGAACAGCGACAGGCTGAGCGCCGTGGAACTGGCGAAGTCGGGGTCCATGTGGTGCCCGGAGTCGTACCGGGACTTGAACTGCGCGGCGGCGATGAGGCCGAAGGCCACCAGGAACACGAAGCCGAGCCCCAGCGTGATCCAGGTGGAGCGCAGGGACCAGAGCTTGGCCCACTCGGAGCGCAGCACCCGGCCGCCGGTGACCCGATAGGCCGGACGCGCACCGGGCGCGGGGCGGGCGTCGGCGGGGGCGGGGGGCGTGGTCAGTGTGCTCATGCCGCACTCCCGGCGGTAGCGAAGGAGCCGTGGTACTCGACGGCGTCCTGGGTGAGTTCCATGAATGCCTCCTCGAGGGAGACGGTCCTCGGCGTCAGCTCGAACAGCGTGATGCCGGCCTTCCCCGCCGCGGTCCCGATGGCGCGTGCCGGCATCCCGGTGACCTCAAGCTCCTCGGAGCCGGCGCGTCCGCTGATGTCGACGCCCGGGCCGGCCAGTACCTCGCGCAGCCGCGCGGGATCCGCGCTGACGACCTTCACCGTGTCCCCGCCGGCCTGGCTCACCAGGTCCTTGACGGTGGTGTCGGCGAGCAGCCGGCCGCGTCCGACGATGATGAGGTGCTCGGCGACGAGTGCGATCTCGCTCATCAGGTGGGACGACACGAAAACCGTGCGGCCCTCGGCGGCCAGCCCGCTGAGCAGATTGCGTATCCACAGCACGCCCTCGGGGTCGAGCCCGTTGACCGGCTCGTCGAGCATGACGGTCGACGGGTCGCCGAGCAGCGCGGCGGCGATACCGAGCCGCTGCCCCATACCCAGGGAGAAGGCCCCCGCCCGCTTCTTGGCGACCGCCTGCAGGCCGGTCATCTCGATGACCTCCTCCACCCTGCGGCGGGGGATGCCGTGGGTGTACGCCTGCGCCATGAGGTGGTCGAAGGCGGACCGTCCGGGGTGGATCGACTTGGCCTCCAGCAGCGCGCCGACCTCCTGGAGCGGGGCGGCGTGCTCGGCATAGCGGCGGCCGTTGACCGTGACACTCCCACTGCTGGGAGCGTCGAGACCGACGATCATCCGCATCGTCGTCGACTTGCCCGCACCGTTGGGACCGAGAAAACCGGTCACGGTCCCGGGCCTGACGGTGAAGTCGAGACGGTCCACCGCCGTCTTCTCCCCGTACCGCTTGGTCAGCTGGTGTGCCTCGATCATCAGGTCTTCCCTCGCGTCCGGCTGCCGGGCTCGGCGTGCCCTCTCCTTCGGAGGCTAGAGGCCGCTCGGCGCCGGATCGTCGGACTGAGGTCGCCACCCGGAAACGGGCCGTCGTACCCGGGTACGACGCGACATCATCCGATCTGGTGAACCCACAGACCACGGGCTAGACCCGTGTGCGGGCTCCTGGGCGGGGGTGGCTCGCGGCCGGGCCATTCACGCCCGGGTTGGCGGCGCTGCGCCAGGCCGTGCGCCTGTTCATGGCGTGCTCAGGTCAGATTCCGTCTGACCTGGGGTTTCGTGGAGCCCCCTGTCGGATTCGAACCGAGGACCTACGCATTGCAAGGCCTACAAGATCGTGAATACGGGTGTCGCCCCCTGCCGCCGGATCCCGTTTCCGCAGGTAAGCCACTTACGGCATCGTTGGCTCGTGTTGCTCCGTCCATCGTGTGCCGTACCGTCCGCTCAGGCATCGCTCACGCATCGCTCACGCAGGGAACTGGGGCTTGCGTGGCGCGAGGGCCTGGCGGCGACCCCAAGCTCCTGATTGCGGCGCGGCTCCCCGTAGTCAGGTGCCGAGGAAGCGGCGACACGGTCATAGAGCGACCTTCGCCGGCGCCGGTAGACGCCCGTCAGGATCAGAACCGTCCCTTCCGCAGGAGATGCCCGCGGGAGCGGGCCAGAATCGGCCCCACTGAGCGTATGCACCTTGATACGCTACTGCGTATGACAACCAGTAAGCGCATCACCGTGAGTCTGCCGATAGACGTCTTCGAGGCGGCGAACAACGAAGCCGGCGGCAACCTGTCGGCCTATGCCGCCAAAGCCCTCACGGCCCAGGCCGTACGCGACTCCGCCGCCCGGCTCTCCGCATGGCAGGAATCCCGCCGTGAAACGTTCGCCGAGCTGGACGAGATGCAGCTCGACGCGCTCGACGAACTGAACGGCGGTAGCGCCACATGAACGACTCCACCCCACCGCTGCGCCGTGGTCAGGCATGGGAGATTCCCGGCCGCCGCAGCGGACACACCCTCCTGGTCGTCGAGGCCGATCCCGCCCTGTCCGTGTTCCCGCTCACGGCGGTAACCGTCCTGATCGACACCACTGGCACAGCCCCGGACACCCTGCTGTCCGCCAAGGTCACCGCCCCCGTGACGGGCGACGTCATCAGCACCCAGCTCATGACGCTGACAGCCTCCGCCATCAGAGCCGGCAAGTACCTCGGCATCGTCCCCGACGACGAGATGACCGCTGTCTCACGCACACTGCGCATCGCGCTGGACCTCACTGACTGAGGGCACTGGTGGCACCGGCAGGAACGGCGCCCCTCGGGACGACAGACTCCCGAGCCGGAAATGATCTGGCCCGGGGGTCTTGCCTGGAGCGCCGTCGGGATGCGGCCCACGGACGCCTCAGACGCACACTGCGACGCCTCAATGAGCGGCGAGTGCACGCTCGATGAGGTCGACCGCCTTCTTAGGCCCGGACACCTGGACGACCAGGCGCGCATAGCGCTCGTCGGCGAGTTCGATCACCACGGCTTTGACGGCATCCGGGAGTCCCAGAAGACCCGCTTGCCCTCGATCTGGAACGACTCCGCGGCGCTGACGCCAGGAACGTGCCTCCAGGACCACGGCGGCCCTTCGGCTCCGGGACGATGCCGGGATCTGCGGTGGCGCCACGGACGTTCGCCAGCGGAATGTCCAGGCGGCTCTTGTAGAAGTAGGGCCCGATCACTCGCCGCTCACGCATCGCTCACGCAGTCAATCCCACGGTCCCTCGGCCGCGTGACCCGCCATACACCGAGCAGCAGAAAACCTCAGGTCACGGGCTATGCGACCTGGGGTTTCACGGAGCCCCCTGTCGGATTCGAACCGACGACCTACGCATTACAAGGGCCTGCAAGATCATCTGGGATGATGCCGGGCGGTGCCGTCGAATCCCGTTTTCCCTGACCAGAGGCTTGCGACCTTGATCGGCGTGAAGTTCCCCCTGTGAGCTGGACAGCCTGATACTGGGACGGATGGTCCCGGAGGAAGCAGTCACAGATAGTGAGCAAGAAGAGCAATACGAGTAAGCGGTACACGGCCGAGTTCAAGCGGGACGC
>NZ_JAGIQL010000090.1 GCF_017813245.1 Streptomyces montanisoli | reverse complement strand
CCCGCACCCGCGGGGCCCGCACCCGCGGGGCCGCCACCCGCCGCGCCCCCGTCCGGCACGCTCCCGTCCGGCACGATCCCACCGGCCGCCGCATGGCCCTACGCCGTCGCGCCGCCGCCCGTACCGCGTCAGCGATCGGCCGAACAGCCCCTGCCGCGGCCGGCCACCGCCGACGAGGCGCACGCGGAGCACGGATGCTCCCCGCGCCGCACCGCGGCCGTCATCGCCCTGCTCGTCCTCGGCCTCGGCCTGATCGGCGGCGCGATCGCCGGGAACAGGCTCCTCGCCGGCGACCAGGCACGCCCCACGTCCGTCAGCCGCTTCGACGCCGCACGCGCGCTCTGGCACAGCACGCCCGTCGACACCCTCTTCCCGCCCGTGCTCGACGGCGCCGGGGCAGGCCCCGACGGCGCCGACCGCACCTGGACCCGGCTCGGCGTCGCCCCCGACAGCGGCTGCGCGGGCGCCCTCGACCCGGCCCTGGCCGCCGCGGTGCGCACGGCGGGCTGCCTGCGCGTCGTACGCGCCACCTACCAGGACGCCACGTCGAGCGACGTGACCACGGTCGGCCTCGTCTTCACCAAGGCGAGCCCCGCCGCCATGTCCGCCCTGCGCACCGCGTTCGCCGGCCGGCACGTCGCCGAGAACACGTCACTGCTGCCGGCCGCCTACCCGGTGCCCGGCACGGCCGCCGCCTCGTTCGGGTCGCGGCAGCGCGCCACCTGGTCCATCGACGTACTCACCGGGGCGCCCGTCGTCGTGTTCTCCGTGACCGGCTTCGCCGACGGCCGCGAGGTCGCCGCGCCCGAGCCAGCCGAGCACGCCATGCGCCCGCACGGCACCAGCGCCGCCGCGCAGGCCGGGCTCGGGTTCGAGGCGGCGGGCATCGCGGACCGCGTCGAACGGGCCGTGCACGCCCGCACCGCGGCCGCCGCGGCGGAGGCACGGTGAGGCCGCGCCGCGCATGCGCGCGCCCGAGCCGCACGTGCCTCCGCCTCACGCGCCTCCGCCTCACGCGGGCCCTCGCCGCACTCGCCGCCGCGTCCCTCCTGCTGCTCGTTCCCGCGTCCCCGGCGAGCGCCGACGCCATACGCGACCAGGAGTGGGGCCTCGGCGTCCTCCACGCCAAGCAGGCCTGGCACAGCAGCAAGGGCCGCGGCGTGACCGTCGCCGTCCTCGACACGGGCGTGGACGCCACCCATCCCGACCTCACCGGCCAGGTGCTCGCGGGCAAGGACTTCATCGGCTTCGGCGCGCACCACGGCGACCGCGCCTGGGCCAGGCACGGCACCGCCATGGCCGGCATCATCGCGGGCCACGGCCACGGGCCCGGCGACTCGGAGGGCGTGCTCGGCCTCGCCCCGCAGGCCAAGATCCTGCCCGTCCGCGTCATCCTCGAAGGGACCGACCCGGCCCGCGACAAGGCACGCACCACACGCGGCGACGCGCTCGCGCTCGGCATCCGCTGGGCCGTCGACCACGGCGCGGACGTCATCAACCTCTCCCTCGGCGACGACAGCGCCTCGGCCCACCCGGAGCGGCAGGAGGACGAGGCCGTGCAGTACGCGCTCGCCAAGGGCGTGCCCGTCGTCGCCTCGGCGGGCAACAGCGGCGAGAAGGGCGACCACATCTCCTACCCGGCCGCCTACCCGGGCGTCATCGCCGTCGCCGCCGTCGACCGGTACGGCACGCGCGCCTCGTTCTCCACCAGCCGCTGGTACGCAGACGTCAGCGCGCCCGGTGTGGACGTCGTGATAGCGGACCCCGACCGCCACTACTACGAGGGGTGGGGCACCAGCGCCGCCGCCGCGTTCACCTCGGGCACCGTGGCGCTCGTGCGGTCCGCCTACCCGCACCTCACCCCGGCACAGATCAAGAAGCTGCTCGAGGACACCGCGCGGGACGCGCCCGCCGGCGGCCGGGACGACGCCACCGGCTACGGCCTCGTCGACCCGGCGGCCGCCCTCGCCGACGCCGCCCGGCTCTCCCGGGCCGCCACCACGGGCCAGGCCGCCGGGTACGCCGGGCGGTACTTCGGCCAGGGGCCCACGCCGCCGAAGGAACCCGCCGCGCCCGCCGTCTGGCCCGCGGCGCTCGCGGGTAGCGCCGGCGTGCTGCTGCTCGCGGCCGCCGGGGCCCTGTGGATCACGGGCAGGCGGCCGGGACCGGGCGGCGACGGGCGAGAGGGCCGCGAGGACCGCGAGGGCCGGGAGAGCCGCTGGGGCCGCCGGGGCGTGCCGTGGGGCGGCCGGTCCGGGGCGTAGGGCGGGAACGTAGGCTCCTCGCGTGGCTCTCAAGAACATCCCGGACTCCGGCTTCGCGGACGACGACGGCACCGCCGCCCCCGAACTCGCCGCGGCACTCGCCGCCTGGGCGCACGACCGGTCGGCCGAGCCGCGCGTGCTCGCCGCGCTCCGCGAGGCGAGGCTCCTCGTCCCGGTCGTCGCGGTGCTCGGCGAGGCCGAGGAGGACGACGGCAGCGGGCTGCGCAGGGAGAAGTCCAGCGACATGGCCGTGCCCACCCTCACCGCGGGCGGCCGGCGCGCGCTGCCCGCCTTCACGTCCACCGCGGCGCTCGCCGCCTGGGACCCGTCCGCGCGGCCCGTCGCCGTGCCGCTGCACCAGGCGCTGAGTGCCGCGGCGCACGAGGGCGCGGACACGCTGGTGCTCGACCTGGCGGGCCCTGTGGCCTACCAGGTCACGGGGAGCGCGCTGCGTGCGCTCGCCGAGGGACGCGGCGACACGGATCCGCTGGCCGACCCGGCCGTCACCGGCGCCGTGCGGGACGTCGTCGCCGCCGAGCCCGCCGTCGTCCGCGCGTACCTCGGTCCCGGCAGCGCCGACGGCCTGCTGGCGCTCGTCCTCGACGGGGAGAGCGGCCCCGCGGCCCGCAGGGTCGCCGAGGCGCTCGCGGCCGACGAGACGCTCAGGGCACGCCTGGTGCACGGCCTCGACCTCGCGCTGCTGCCCGAGGGGGCCGCGCCCGCGGGCGAACCGCTGTACGCGCGCGGCTGACGCGGCGCGTTCGGCTCAGCCGTAGACCGGGCCCGTGTACTTCTCGCCCGGGCCCTGGCCGGGCTGGTCCTTGACCACGGACGCCTCGCGGAACGCCAGTTGCAGGGACTTCAGGCCATCACGCAGCGGCGACGCGTGGAACGAGCTGATCTCGGTGGCGCTCGCGTCCATCAGCCCGCCCAGCGCGTGGATCAGCTTGCGCGCCTCGTCGAGGTCCTTGTGCGCGTCGCCCTCCTCGGTGAGGCCGAGCTTCACGGCCGCGGCGCTCATCAGGTTGACCGCGACGGTGACGATCACCTCGACGGCCGGGACCTCCGCGATGTCGCGGGTCAGGGCGTCGTAGTCGGGCTGCTGTGCGGCAGCCTGACCGGCTGCGGGCGTCGCGTCACTCATGCCCCTCACCCTAATGGGCGCCACCCGCACCCGGCCCCGGCGCCGAGGCCCCGGCGGCGCAGGGGCGGCCGGTTCGCCCGGCGGCGCGGCGGGTGCTAACCTTGTGTGACGACCGGCCGGATGCGCACGCCTCCGGCCCACAAGTGGAGGCTCCGATCTCCCACCTGGCCGCCCTCACGGGTGGCGGGTCACCGGTCAGGTGGCGCCCATCGTTCCGTACGGATGATGGAGCCGCCCGACGCGCCCCGTGTGGAACACGGCGGTGCTCCGGTATCCCTTGGAGCTCCTGCCTGTGTCCGTCCCGGGGCATTTTTCATGTTCCGCCGCGGTTGGTCAGGAAGACAAATCGATGCGGCTGTCTGCCAGACAGCCGGTCAGTCCCAACCGAGGAGGATCCATCAGCGCCGAGCCCCGCATCAACGACCGGATTCGCGTTCCCGAAGTGCGACTCGTCGGTCCCAGCGGCGAGCAGGTCGGCATCGTGCCGCTTGCCAAGGCCCTGGAACTCGCCCAGGAGTACGACCTCGACCTGGTCGAGGTCGCGGCGAACGCCCGTCCGCCCGTGTGCAAGCTCATGGACTACGGGAAGTTCAAGTACGAGTCGGCCATGAAGGCCCGTGAGGCGCGCAAGAACCAGGCGCACACGGTCATCAAGGAGATGAAGCTCCGGCCGAAGATCGACCCGCACGACTACGACACGAAAAAGGGTCACGTCGTCCGGTTCCTCAAGCAGGGCGACAAGGTCAAGATCACCATCATGTTCCGCGGTCGCGAGCAGTCCAGGCCCGAGCTGGGCTTCCGGCTGCTGCAGCGTCTCGCATCGGACGTCGAGGACCTCGGCTTCATCGAGTCCAACCCGAAGCAGGACGGCCGGAACATGATCATGGTGCTCGGGCCGCACAAGAAGAAGACCGAGGCCATGGCCGAGGCGCGGGAGGCCCAGGCCGCCCGCAAGGCCGTACGCCAGGGTGCCCAGGCGGACACCGGCGAGTCCGCGGCCCAGGCGGCCGACGGATCAGCCGAGGCGTGAGCCGAGGACGCTCCACGGGAACGCCTCCGGTTCCGGGCCCGCCCCGGGACCCCTATCGAAAGAACTGACGCTTCCGCGCGCCGGCGAGCCCGCCGGCCGGGGAGCGCCACTGACGAGGAGACAACGGCGCATGCCGAAGAACAAGACGCACAAGGGTGCCAGCAAGCGCTTCAAGGTCACCGGCTCGGGCAAGGTGCTCCGCGAGCGCGCCGGCAAGCGCCACCTGATGGAGCACAAGTCCTCGCGGGTGACGCGTCGTCTCAGCGGCAACGCCGAGATGGCCCCGGCGGACACCAAGAAGATCAAGAAGCTTCTCGGGCTGTGAGGTCCCGGGTCCCCGCCTCACGGGGACCGCGACCCCGACCCACCGGGACCCACCACTTCCGGGTCGTGTGCACCGACCACGGCCCCGCTACAAGGAGTTGACACGTGGCACGCGTCAAGCGGGCAATCAACGCGCACAAGAAGCGCCGGGCGATCCTCGAGCAGGCCAGCGGCTACCGCGGCCAGCGGTCGCGCCTGTACCGCAAGGCGAAGGAGCAGGTCACCCACTCCCTCGTCTACAACTACAACGACCGCAAGAAGCGCAAGGGCGACTTCCGCCAGCTCTGGATCCAGCGCATCAACGCCGCGGCCCGCGCCAACGGCATGACGTACAACCGCTTCATCCAGGGCCTGAAGGCCGCCAACGTCGAGGTGGACCGCAAGATCCTCGCCGAGCTCGCGGTCAACGACGCCGGTGCCTTCGCCGCGCTCGTCGAGGTCGCGCAGAAGGCGCTGCCGAGCGACGTCAACGCGCCGAAGGCCGCGGCCTGATCCGGCCGGACAGCAGCCTCACCGCACGGGACCCGCAGGCGTGCCGCCTGCGGGTCTTCTGCGTTCACCAGCGGTTTTGCCCGTGCGGACGGTGAAAGCCCGTGCGGGCGGCGACAGAGAGAGGGACTCGCAGCCGATGGCCGCCCCCGAGCTGATCTCCCCGCGCTCCGCGCGCGTCACGGCCGCCCGGCGGCTCGCCAAGCGGTCCTTCCGCGCCAAGGAGCGCAGGTTCCTCGCCGAGGGGCCGCAGGCCGTGCGCGAGGCGATCGCCCACGCGCCGGGAGCCACGCCGACGCTGCTCGAACTGTTCGTCACCGCGGAGGCGGCCGAGCGGCACGCGGACTTGGTGGCCGCGGCCCACGCCGGCGGCACACTGATCCACCACGCGCCGGACGCCGTCGTCGCCGACCTCGCGGACACCGTCACCCCGCAGGGACTGCTCGGCGTGTGCCGTTTCCTCGACACACCGTTCGAGGACATCGTCGCGGCCCGGCCGCGCCTGGTGGCCGTGCTCGCGCACGTACGCGACCCCGGCAACGCCGGCACGGTGCTGCGCTGCGCGGACGCGGCGGGCGCCGACGCCGTCGTGCTGACCGACGCGTCCGTCGACGCCTACAACCCGAAGGCCGTACGCGCCTCCGCGGGCTCCCTCTTCCACCTGCCGGTCGCCGTCGGCGTCCCCGTCGAACACGCGGTGGCGGGCCTCGCCGCCGCGGGCGTCCGCGTCCTGGCCGCCGACGGCGCGGGCAGCGCCGACCTGGACGACGAGCTGGACGCGGGCACCATGAGCGCCCCCACGGCCTGGGTCTTCGGCAACGAGGCGTGGGGGCTGCCCGAACAGACGCGCGCCCTCGCCGACGCGGTCGTGCGCGTGCCCATCCACGGCAAGGCGGAGAGCCTCAACCTCGCCACCGCGGCCGCCGTCTGCCTCTACGCGTCCTCCCGCGCCCAGCGCCGGGGCGCTCGCCCGAACGGCTCCTGAGCACACCGCCGGAACCCCTCCGGCCGGGGCGAGACGCCTAGTAGTCTTGCGCCCTCAGCGCCCACCGCGCTCACTCGGGGAAGGGGCACACGGGGATGACTGCCGGGACGCGCAGCGGGGTGGATCCCGACGACCTGCCCGACGGACTGGTCGTCGCCGACGAGGGCGGCCGGGTCGTCGCCTTCAACGCGGCGGCCGCCCGCATCACCGGCGTGCGCGCGTCCACCGCGCTCGGCAGGCCGCTCGAGACGGCGCTGCCACTCGAAGACCTCAAGGGACGCCGCTGGTGGGCGCTGACCGACCCGTACGGCGGGCTCGCGATCCGTGCCGGCCAGCCGGAGCGCAACCTGCTGCTGCCGTCGGGCCACGAGGTGCTCGTCTCCGCGCGCTACGTGCGCGCCCGCCCCACCGGGCCCGTCAGCAGGGTCGTCGTCTGCGTACGCGGCACCGAGGCGCGGCGCCGCACCGAGCTGAGCCACGCCGAACTGATCGCGACCGTCGCGCACGAGCTGCGCTCCCCGCTCACCTCCGTCAAAGGGTTCACGGCGACGCTGCTCGCCAAGTGGGAGCGGTTCACCGACGACCAGAAGCGGCTGATGCTGGAGACCGTCGACGCCGACGCCGACCGCGTCACGCGGCTGATCGCCGAGCTGCTCGACATCTCACGGATCGACTCGGGCCGCCTCGAGGTGCGCCGCCAGCCCGTCGACATCGCGGCGGCCGTGGGGCGGCACGTCCAGGCGCACACGGCGGCCGGGCAGCCGCCCGACCGATTCCTCGTGCGCGTCCAGCAGCCGCTGCCCGACCTGTGGGCCGACCCCGACAAGGTCGACCAGGTGCTCGGCAACCTGCTGGAAAACGCGGTGCGCCACGGCGAGGGAACTGTCACGATCGAGGTGGCGCCCGCCGAGGCCTCGGCCGCGGGCGACGACGACGCGCCTGTCACGGGCGCGAACACCGCAGGCGCGAGTACCGCAGGCGCGAGCACCGAGAAGGGAACGGCGGTCACCGTGCGCGACGAAGGCCCCGGCATCCCCGAGGAGTCGATGGGCCGCGTCTTCACCCGCTTCTGGCGCGGCAGCAAGCGCGGCGGCACGGGGCTCGGCCTCTACATCGTCAAGGGCATCGTCGAGGCCCACGGCGGGACGATCACCGTCGGCAGGGGGCCGAGCGGCGGCGCCGAGTTCCGATTTACGTTGCCCGTGGGCGCGCCGGCCTTCATGGCCTGAGCGGCCCGCGGGCTCTGCCACCTTCACCGGACCTTTAGACTCGACCCCTGGCGCGCGTTCGCGCCCTCATTGCGATCGGGAGCGATCGAGCGGTCGGGCATGGTCGTTTCGCCAGCCAATCGGAAGCACGGGAAGAGATGTCGGCACCCAACAAGTCGTACGACCCAGTCGAGGTCGAGGCACTGAAACCGGAAGTCGTCGAGCGGATGCGGGACGAGGCCGTCGCCGCCTTCGCCGCCGCGGGCGACCTCGACGCCCTCGCCCACGCGAAGACCGCCCACACCTCGGGCACCTCGCCGCTCGCGCTCGCCAACCGGGAGATCGGCGCCCTGCCGCCGCAGGCCAAGGCCGACGCGGGCAAGCGCGTCGGCCAGGCGCGCGGCGCCGTGAACAAGGCGCTCGCCGCCCGCCAGGCGGAGCTGGAGGCCGAGCGCGACGCGCGCGTCCTCGTCGAGGAGGCCGTCGACGTCACGCTGCCCTACGACCGCACGCCCGCCGGCGCACGCCACCCGCTGACCACCTTCATGGAGCGGGTCGCCGACGTGTTCGTGGCGATGGGCTACGAGGTCGCCGAGGGCCCCGAGGTCGAGGCCGAGTGGTTCAACTTCGACGCGCTGAACTTCCTGCCCGACCACCCCGCGCGTCAGATGCAGGACACCTTCTTCGTCCAGGGACCGGAAGGCACCCGGGGGACCGGTCCTGGCGCCACGGACGGCGCCGAGTCCGGCGTCGTGCTGCGTACCCACACCTCCCCGGTGCAGGCCCGCACCCTGCTCGAACGCGAACCCCCCGTGTACATCGTGTGCCCGGGCCGGGTCTACCGCACCGACGAGCTGGACGCCACGCACACCCCGGTCTTCCACCAGATCGAGCTGCTCGCCGTGGACGAGGGCCTCACCATGGCCGACCTCAAGGGCACCCTCGACCACATGGTCCAGGCGCTGTTCGGGGCCGACCTGAAGACCAGGCTGCGGCCGAACTACTTCCCGTTCACCGAGCCGTCCGCAGAGATGGACATGGTCTGCTACGTGTGCCGCGGCGCGTCCGTCGGCAACCCGGACCGGCCGTGCCGCACCTGCGGCAGCGAGGGCTGGATCGAGCTGGGCGGCTGCGGCATGGTCAACCCCCACGTGCTGACCGCGTGCGGCGTCGACCCGCGGAAGTACAGCGGGTTCGCCTTCGGCTTCGGCATCGAGCGGATGCTCATGTTCCGCCACAACATCGAAGACATGCGAGACATGGTCGAGGGTGACGTCCGGTTCACCCGGCCCTTCGGGATGGAGATCTGATGCGGGTCCCGCTTTCCTGGCTGCGGGAGTACGTCGAGCTGCCGGCGACGGAGACCGGCCGCGACGTGCAGGCCAGACTTGTGTCCGCGGGCCTCGAGGTCGAGACCGTCGAACAGCTCGGCGCCGGGCTCAAGGGCCCCCTCGTCGTCGGGCAGGTGCGCACCATCGAGGAGCTGGAGGGCTTCAAGAAGCCCATCCGCTTCTGCACGGTCGACGTGGGGACCGCCAATGGCACGGGCGAGCCGCAGGAGATCGTCTGCGGCGCCCGCAACTTCGCCGTCGGCGACAAGGTCGTCGTGGTCCTGCCCGGCGCCGAACTGCCCGGCGGCTTCGCGATCTCCGCGCGCAAGACCTACGGCAAGGTCTCGCACGGCATGATCTGCTCCAGCGACGAGCTGGGCATGGGTGATGACGGCACGAAGGGCATCATCGTGCTGCCCCCCGAGCACGAGGTCGGCACCGACGCCATCGAGCTGCTCGAACTCGTCGACGAGGTCCTCGACATCGCCGTCACGCCCGACCGCGGCTACTGCCTGTCGATGCGCGGCATCGCCCGCGAGACGGCCATCGCCTACGGGCTTCCGCTGCGCGACCCCGCGCTGCTCGACGTGCCCGCGCCCAACTCCCACGGGTACCCGGCGCAGGTCTCCGACCCGATCGGCTGCGACCGGATCACCCTGCGCACGGTCAACGGGGTGCAGCCGGAGGCCCGCTCCCCCCTCTGGCTCACGCGCCGGCTCCAGAAGGCCGGCATGCGGCCGGTCTCCCTGGCCGTCGACATCACCAACTACGTGATGCTGGAGCTCGGGCAGCCGCTGCACGCGTACGACAGGACCCGCCTCAGCGGCCCCGTCGGCGTGCGCCGCGCCGAGCCGGGCGAGAAGCTCACCACCCTCGACGACGTCCAGCGGGTCCTCGACGCGCAGGACCTCGTCATCACCGACGAGCGCGGCCCCATCGGCCTCGCCGGCGTGATGGGCGGCGCGCACACCGAGATCGCCGACACGGTGACCGACGCGGAGACCGGCGAGGTCTCCGGCACCACCGAGGTCGTCATCGAGGCCGCGCACTTCGACCCGCTGTCCATCGCGCGCACGGCCCGCCGCCACAAGCTGCCCTCCGAGGCGTCCCGGCGCTTCGAGCGTGCCGTCGACCCCCTCGCGGGCCCGGCGGCGGCGCAGCGCACCGTCGACCTGCTGGTGCTGCTCGCGGGCGCGTCGGCCGAGGCCGGCGTCACCGAGATCATCGCGCCGTCCGCTCCGCACACCATCGCCATGCCGGCCGACCACTGCGACCGCGTCGCGGGCGTCAGGTACGGCAGGGAGACGGTCGTGCGCCGCCTCCAGCAGATCGGCTGCGACGTCTACGGGCAGGACGAGCTGATCGTCACCGTGCCGTCCTGGCGCTCCGACCTGCGCGAGCCCAACGACCTCGCGGAAGAGGTCATCAGGCTGGAGGGGTACGAGAACCTGCCCTCCACGCTGCCCACGCCCCCCTCGGGCCGCGGCCTGACCGAGCGGCAGCGGCTGCACCGCAGGGTCGGCCGCGCGCTTGCCGGCGCCGGCTACGTCGAGGCGCTCGACAACCCGTTCATGGGCCAGGCCGTGCTCGACCAGCTCGGCGTGGCAGCGGGCGACGCGCGCCGCCGCACGGTGACGCTCGTCAACCCGCTCTCCGACGAGGAGCCCGAGCTGCGCACCACGCTGCTGCCCGGCCTGCTCGGCGCGCTGCGACGCAACCACGGCCGCGGCTCGCACGACCTCGCGCTGTTCGAGACGGGCCTCGTCTTCCGGCCCACGGGCGCGGAGGGCGTGCCGGAGCGGCTGCCCGTCGACCACCGGCCGACGGACGAGCAACTCGCCACCTTGGACGACGCGTTGCCGCACCAGCCGCGGCACGTGGCCGTCGTGCTCGCGGGCGGCCGCGAGCAGGCCGGCTGGTGGGGCGGCGGCCGCGAGGCCCAGTGGGCCGACGCGATCGAGGCCGCGCGTACGGTGGCCCGCGAGGCTGGCGTCGAGCTCGTCGTGCGGTCGGAGCAGTACGAGCCGTGGCACCCGGGCCGGTGCGCCGCCCTGTTCGCGGTCGTCGGCGGCCAGGAGACCCTGGTCGGGCATGCCGGTGAGCTGCACCCGCGCGCCGTCAAGGCGCTCGGGCTGCCGGAGCGCACCTGCGCGGCCGAGGTGGACCTCGACCTGATCGAGCGGGCAGGCGACGGCGTCGCGCAAGCACCCCGCATCTCGACCTTCCCGGTCGCCACGCAGGACGTCGCGCTGATCGTCGCCCGCGACGTGCCGGCGGCGGACGTGGAGCGAGCGCTGCGCGACGGCGCGGGCCCGCTGCTCGAGTCGATCCGGCTGTTCGACGTGTTCGAGGGGGAGCAGGTCGGCGCGGGCCACAAGTCGCTCGCGTACGCGCTGCGTTTCCGCGCGCCCGACCGCACGCTGACGGTCGAGGAGGCCACGGCGGCGCGCGACGCCGCGGTGGCGCTGGCCGCCGACCGCGCGGGCGCGGTGCTGCGCGGGGCGTGACGGCGCGCGTACGCAGGTACGCCTGAACGCGCGAGGGGCGCCCGACGGAGTGGATCCGCCGGGCGCCCCTCGCGCGTTTCCTGACGCAGCCGTATCCCTCACGGCCGGCGCCGCCCGCCCTGCCGTGGAGCGTCGGGCAGGCCGGCAGGGCGGACGACGCGGGGTAGGGGCCGCCCACTGTACGAGGGGGAGCCGGCGGCCCGGCCGCCTCTTGCGAGGGCGTTCAGTCAACCGCGGGGGCGCACCCGGGGGCAGGGCGCGCACCTTTCGGTTACGGACTCGGCGTTCACACCCCGTGCGCGCGTGTGTTCACTAATCTGAACCAGCCGAGCCACCGGAGGGGATATGCAGCCCAACACCCTGCTTGACGCCCTGCTCGCGGAGGCGGGCGTCTCCCATGCGGGCCTGGCCCTCCGGGTCAACCGGGCGGGTCGTGCCGGGGGAGCCGCCCTGCGCTACGACCACACGGCGGTCTCGCGCTGGCTCCGCGGCCAGCGGCCGCGCGGCCAGGTGCCCGACCTGATCTGCGGGATCCTCGGCGACCGGCTCGGCCGTCCCGTGACGCTCGACGAGGCGGGGTTCGGCGTGCCGTGCGGCCAGGCGGCCCCGGGCGCGACGCCGCTCGCCGGGTTCGTGGAGCGCGCCACCGCGCTGTGGCGCGGCGACGAGCAGCGCGGGGCGCGGGCCGTCGAGGTGCCCGCGGTGCGGGGAACGCCTGCGGTGATGCCCGTATGGGAGTGGGAGAACCCGCCGGACGACCCGGACGTGTCGCGCGGCGGCGTGGCCAGGGTGCGTCCGTCCGACATCGAGACGCTGCGCTCCGCGCGTGCGCACTACGAGCACATGTACCGGCGGGCCGGGGGAGTGGCCACGCGGGCGCGCGTCGTGCGCTTCCTCGGCGTGCAGACGGCCCCGCTGCTGCGCGGCAGCTACGGCGACGAGCTCGGCAGGCAGCTGCACCGCGCCACGGGCGCACTCGTCGCCGTCGCGGGCATCTGCGCGTACGACTCCGACGCCCAGGGCCTCGCCCAGCGCTACTTCCACCAGGCCCTGCGCCTCGCCAAGGCCAGCGGGGACCGCGCGCTCGGCGCGTACGTCATCGCCCTGCTCGTCAACCAGTCGCTGTTCCTGCGCGAGTCCAGACAGGCGGTCTCCTTCGCCGAGGCGGCGCTGCGCACGGCGGGCGACGGCATCAGCCCCGCGCTCGCCACGGACCTTTACGCGATGCAGGCCAAGGCGTACGCGCAGCTCGGCGACAGCGCCTCGGCACGCGAGCGCATCCGGTGCGCCGAGCGGGAGGCGGAGCGCATCAGACCCGGGCAGGAGCCCGACGAGACCGGCTACGTGCAGCCCGGCCTGCTCAATGTCCAGGTGGCGGAGGCGCTGCTCGGCCTCGGCGACCTGCCGGCCGCGCGGGCGCACGCGGCGCTGGCGGTGCGCTCCCCGGCGCACAACCGGGGCAAGGTGCACCGGCTGGCGATCCTCAGCACGGTTGAACTCTGCCAGGGAGAACCCGACAGGGCGGCGCGGACGGCCGCCGAAATGGCCGAGCGCGCACGGGGCATGGAGTCGCAGCGGCTGCGTGACCGGCTGCGCGGCGTGCGCGACGAGCTCACGGCGAGCGGCTCCACCGACGCGCGCGCGGCGGCCGGCCTCATCGACACCGCGCTCCGGGTGCCCCTCTAGACGCGCCCGGATGCGCCCTGATGCGCCTGTGACGCGCCGCCAAGTCGCGGGATAGTGCCACCGGACCTCAGGAAAGGTGGCAGAAACATGCAGTGGACGAAACTGAGCGAAAGAAATGTGTACGGAAACCGCTGGTTTCAGGTCAATCTGGCGGACGTCCGCCTCCCGGACGGACGCCACCTCGACCACTTCCTGATCCGGCAGCGCCCGGTCTCGGTGGCGACCGCCGTCAACGACGACGACGAGGTGCTGATGATCTGGCGCCACCGCTTCATCACCGACAGCTGGGGCTGGGAACTGGCGGCGGGAGTCGTCGAGGACGGCGAGACCCCCGAGGCGGCGGCCGCACGGGAAATGGAGGAGGAGACCGGCTGGCGCCCGGGCGCACTGCGCCACCTGCTCACGGTCGAACCCTCCAACGGCCTCTCCGACGCCCGCCACCACCTGTTCTTCTCGGACGGCGCGACCCATGTCGGCGACCCCCGTGACGCCTTCGAGTCGTCCCGCCGCGCATGGGTACCACTGGCGCGCGTGCCCGCACTGATCGCGGAGGGCCGCGTTCCGGCGGCGAACATGGCGGCGGGGCTGCTGATGCTGCACCACTTACGCTGCGGCTGACCGGCGCGCTCGGCGCACCGGCCCGGGCGGGTGCGCCGTACGAGAACGGTGGCGTCAGCTACTCGCGTCCGCCCCCGCAGCACCCACCTTGACACGACTCCGCGCCCGGGTTGAGTGGGCGACGGGCGTCGGCCACAGGCCACTGCTCACGGAACTTCCGAACGGCGGCCAACTGCCGTAGGACCCGGACCGTCAGTTCGGGGTCGAGTCGCACCGAGAGCGCTCGCACGGGTGGTTCTCGCACGGACTCGGGCTGTGCTGGCAGGCTGCTGCCACGCCGATCGATGTGTCCGACGCCGGACGCCACAGGTCGACATCGATCTCGAAGCCGGCCCCGGCGATGGCGGCTTGTGTGACAGCGAGGATGCCGGGAGCCCGCTGCGTGTCGGGGGCGATGACGGCGTGCCACCCGTCGCCCACGGCGCGTGAAGGAGCCATGCGACCGCGGGTTGCAGCGGCGGTCGCGACGAACTTCACGCCCTCAAGGGCGATCCGCCGAGCGACGCGCGCTCCATGCCGGGGTTGTTGCGTTGGACGGTCGCGGCGACGCCGTCGAACTCGTCGGCCCTGCTCTCCCGAAGCTGCCGCGAAGTGACAAGTAGCTCTCTGTAGCGGATCTGGGGTGCGCTTGTCAGCGTTTTCGATCTTCTGGGTTCATCGGGGGCCGTGCTCGGCGACCTTGGTCCGGTCATGACGACCGGAGGGAGCGCGGGGTGCGGCAGGAGTGGGAGCCGGAGGACCTGATCGAGGTCTGGACGCTGCTGGAGGAGGACCAGGAGCGGTTGCGGAACAAGTCGGGGGCGAACCGGCTGGGGTTTGCGTTGTTGCTGAAGTTCTTCGAGGTGGAGGCACGGTTCCCGGAGAACGCCGAGGAGATCCCGGCGCCGGCGGTGGCGTACGTGGCCCAGCAGGTGAAGGTGCTGGCCGGGGAGTTGGCGGCGTACGACTGGGCGGGGCGGGCGATCAAGCGGCACCGGGTTGAGATCCGGGGCGCGTTCGGGTTCCGGGAGTGCACCGCGGAGGACCAGGCCCAGCTCGCCGAGTGGCTGGCGGTGGAGCTGTGCGGGGTGGAGCTGTCGAGGGACCGGCTGGCGGAGGCGGTGGTGGCCCGCTGCCGCAAGGACCGGCTGGAGCCGCCGACGCCGGGGCGTATCGCCCGCCTGGTGGGGTCGGCGGTCAGCACCTTCGAGGAACGGTTCTGCGCGGCCACGGTGGGCCGGCTGTCGGCGGCGACCCGGTCCCGGCTGGACGACCTGGTCGCCGAGGACGCCGGCGGCGAGGAGTCTGCGGGCGGCGGCGTGTCGTTCTTCTCCGAGCTGAAGGCGGACCCCGGTGCGCTGGGCCTGGACAGTCTCCTAGCGGAGGTGAACAAGCTCCAGCGGGTGCGCGCGCTGGAGCTGGCGCCGGAGCTGTTCGGGGACGTATCGGAGAAGCTGGTGGCCGCCTGGCGGGGGCGGGCGTCGAAGGAGTACCCCTCGGACCTGCGGGCGGCAGCCGGACCGGTGCGGTACACGCTGCTGGCCGCGCTGTGCCACGTGCGGCAGACAGAGATCACCGACTCGCTGGTGGAGCTGTTCATCCAGCTGGTGCAGCGGATCAACACGCGGGCGGAGAAGAAGGTCGAGGGCGAGTTCACCAAGGACCTCAAGCGGGTGCGCGGCAAGGAGGGCATCCTGCTGCGGCTGGCGGAGGCGGCGGTCGCGGAGCCGGGTGGCACGGTCCGCCGGGTGATCTTCCCGGTGGCCGGGGAGTCCACGCTCAAGGCGCTGGCTGCGGAGGCGGCGGCGAACGAGGCCCGCTACCGGGCGCGGGTGCGTACGGTGCTGCGGTCGTCGTACTCGGGGCACTGGCGGCGGATGCTGTCCCCGCTGCTCGGGGCGCTGGAGCTGAAGTGCAACAACACCGCCTACCGGCCGGTGATGGACGCCATTGACCTGCTGAAGCGGTACCTGGACCAGCCCATCGCCAAGGAGGGCGCGTTCTTCGACGAGTCGGAGAAGATCCCGCTGGCCGGGGTGGTACGTGAGGAGTGGCGCAAGGCGGTCGTGGACGAACGCGGCCGGGTCGAGCGCATCCCGTACGAGCTGTGCGTGCTGGTGTCGCTGCGGGACGCGCTGCGGCGCCGGGAGATCTGGGTGCCGGGCGCGGGCCGGTGGCAGAACCCGGAGGACGACCTGCCGCCGGACTTCGAGGACAACCGCGACGTGCACTACGACGCGATCCGCCAGCCCCAGGACCCCCACGCCTTCATCGACGCGCTGAAGAAGCGGCTGCGGGAGTCCCTGACCCGCTTCGACACCGCGCTGGAGCTGGGCACGACGGGCGGGGTGGACATCGTCCGCAAGCACGGCGAGCCGTGGATCAAGGTCTCGCCGCTGGGCAAGCAGGTGGAGCCGGAGAACCTGGTGGCGCTGAAGGCGGAGATCGAGCGGCGGTGGGGCACCATCGACCTGATCGACATCCTGAAGGAGGCCGAGTTCGCCACCGGGTTCACGTCCGAGTTCGCCTCGGTCGCCACCAGGGAGGCGGTCCCGAAGGCGGTGCTGCGGCGCCGGCTGCTGCTGGTGCTGTTCGCGCTGGGCACGAACATGGGCATCAAGCGGGTCGCGGTCACCGGCAAGCACGGCGAGAGCGAGGCCGTCCTGCGCCGTGTGCGGCACCTGTTCGTCAACCGCACCAACCTGCGCGCCGCCCTGGTCCGGCTGGTCAACGCCACCTTCGCCGCCCGCGATCAGGCGTGGTGGGGCGAGGGCACCGCCTGCGCGTCGGACTCGAAGAAGTTCGGGTCCTGGTCCAGCAACTTCATGACCGAGTGGCACCAGCGCTACCGCGGCCCCGGCGTGATGATCTACTGGCACGTCGAGAAGAAAACGCTGTGCGTCTACTCCCAGCTCAAGTCCTGCTCCGCCTCCGAGGTCGCGGCCATGATCGAGGGCGTCCTGCGGCACTGCACGGACGTAGAGATCGACCGCCAGTACACCGACACCCACGGCGCTTCCATCGTCGGGTTCGCCTTCGCGCACATGCTCGGCTTCAACCTGCTGCCGAGACTGAAGAACGTCGGCTCAGCGCGGCTGTACCGGCCGGCGGCCGGTGAGGACGAGACCTGGCCGCATCTGGCGCCGGTGCTGTCGACCAAGACGATCGACCGGGACCTGATCGCCCAGCAGTACGACCAGATCGTGAAGTACACCACCGCCCTGCGCCTGGGCACCGCCGAGGCCGAGCAGGTCCTGCGGCGCTTCACCCGCGGCGGGCCCAAGCACCCGACGTACCGGGCGATCGAGGAGCTGGGCCGGGCGGTACGTACGGCGTTCATCTGCGACTACCTCGCCGACGCCGACCTGCGCCGCGAGATCAACGACGGCCTCCAGGTCGTGGAGAACTGGAACAGCGCCAACCACGATCTGTTCTACGGCAAGGACGGCGACCTGACCGGCTCCGACAAGGAGTCCCAGGAGGTATCCATGCTCGCCCTGCACCTGCTCCAGTCCGCGCTGGTACACGTCAACACCCTGCTGCTCCAGGACATCCTGAGCCAGGAGAAGTGGCAGAAGAGGCTCACCGACGCCGACCGGCGGGCCCTGTCCCCGCTGTTCTGGACGCACGTGAACCCCTACGGCCGGTTCGAGCTGGACATGAACTCCCACCTCGACCTCGCCCTTGCCGCCACGGTGCCCGGCCCCCGGACCGCGCCCGAGGCGGAAACCGCCCGATCGGCGACGGACGGTGCGGCTGGGTCGGCATCCTGAAGACCATGGGCCCGGCGTCGCTCCCCGGCGGCTGGATCAAAAAAATCGCAAAAGGTGACAAAATAGGTAAAAAGAGGCATCGGCGCGGCCGTACAGGAGACCCGTTCGACGCCAACCGGTCACGGCAGTGCCCGGCCGCTCCCGGGCGAGCGAGCACCTGAAAGGAGTCCCCGCATGGCCAACATCAACGTCGCGCTGCACGTACAGGTCGAGGCCCAGCCCGGCAAAGAGGAAGAGGTCGCCGCCTTTCTCCGCGACGGCCTTGCCATCGTGCAGGAGGAGCCCGACACCGTCGCCTGGTTCGCCGTGCGCCTGGGCCCGTCCACCTTCGCCATCTTCGACGCCTTCCCCCACGACGCCGCACGCCAGGCCCACCTCGCCGGCCGCCTGGGCAGCGCCCTGACGGAACGAGCCGGTGAACTGTTCGCCCAACCGCCGTCCGTCGAGCAACTCGACGTCCTCGCCCACAAACTCCCCTGAAGACCAAACTTCCCTGTCCACGCCCGGCGCGTCGGACTGGTCCCGGCCGGCGCCCGAATCACCGCACCGGCGATCGATTGGGCCGTCATGGGGTGGGCCTGCCGTGCGCGTCGGAGCACGCGAGGTTCGGCCCGGTAGGCGGAGGTGCGCGGGGTCGGAATACACCAAGCAGACAACCGCGTATCCACAGCAGAAAGGACCTTGCCATGACCATCAAGACGGAGTCAGTGTCCCTGGAGGACGCCCGGCGAGTCGTCGCTGCGGGGGAGGCCAAGGCCGACGAGATCGGCTCGCCGAGCAACATCGCCGTCGTCGACGTCGGCGGCAACCTCGTCGCGCACATCCGGATGGACGAGGCTTGGATCGGGAGCGTCGACATCTCCATCAACAAGGCCTTCACGTCCCGGGCCTTCGACATCACTACCGCCGACCTGGCCGCCAACGCGGGTCCCGGTGAGCAGTTCTTCGGGATCAACGCATCCAACAACGGACGCGTCATGATCTTCGCGGGCGGTGTCCCGCTGCGGCACGGCGGCCGGATCGTCGGCGCCGTGGGCGTCAGCGGCGGCAGCGGTGAGCAGGACCAGACCGTGGCCGAGGCTGCGGCGACGGCCTTCTGACGACTGGCCCCGCCATGCCGTGATCAGCGGAGACCCCAGCGCGGCCGCTCGTTGGAAACTTTCCAGTTCGCCAAGAACAAACCGGGCTGGATCATTACCAGGTCCGCATACACGACGCCGGGTACCGGCACATCACCGGCCATGCATGGCGATTCGACCCTTTTTGACATCTCTTGTGGGGGTGAGACAGTGGAAGTGGTGAGGCTTTTCCGTGCCGCACTCCGTCCACGGTGATGTGCCCACCAGACCGTGGGGACGGGCCAGGTCAACGTCAAGGCGTACAAACGGCAGCTGTGCGGGTTGATCGTGCAGGGCAAGTCCAAGCCGTCCTGGATCGTCTTCCAGGAGCTGTCGCTGGACCAGGCGCCGCAGGCCGACCAGCACTTCGGCCACCGCGAGGACGGTTGGACCAAGGTCCTCCTCCATCTCGACGGCAGCTGAGCGGCGGCAGCACGGGCCCGAACCGGTCCCCCGCTGACGGTCTATAGGAGCTTCCCCCGGAAGGAACCACGCACCATGACCAACGAACTGCACGGCAGGAAGGTCGCAATCCTGGCCACGGACGGCGTTGAGCGCGTCGAGCTCGAACAGCCTCTCGGCGCACTGCTGGGCGCTGGAGCGCAGGCCGAACTCCTCTCCCTCCACACCGGCGAGATCAACGCGCGCCAGATGGACATCGACCCGGCCGGAACCTTTACCGTGGACAAGAAGGTCGCTGACGCCCGTGTGGGTGACTACGATGCGCTCCTGCTGCCCGGCGGCACCATGAACCCCGACCAGCTGCGCACCGATCCCGACGCCGTCGCCTTCGTGAGGGAGTTCGTGGAGACCGGGAAACCCGTTGCCACCATCTGCCACGGACCTTGGATACTGGCGGAGGCTGGCGTGCTGCGCGGTCGCCGCCTCACCTCCTGGCCCAGCATTCGTACTGACCTGCGCAACGCCGGCGCCGAGGTCGTCGACGAGGAGGTCGTGATCGACGGCCAGCTGATCTCCAGCCGCGGCCCGCAGGACCTCCCCGCCTTCTGCAAGGCGATCATCGAACGCTTCGCCGCTGCACTGCAACCTGCCTGATCGAGTGAAGTCGCAAGCCACCGAATGACATCCGGCATTCCCACGGCCGAGTCCCCGTGGATCAGCAGAGGAGATCGTCATGGCAAGCAGCAACCGCGCCGTCACCTTCCAGAACCCGAAGGACATGCGCGTCGAGTCCCTGGACTTCCCGAAGCTTCAGATGCCGAACGGGAAGAAGGCCCCGCACGGAGTCATCCTCCGGATCGTCGCCACCAACATCTGCGGTAGCGACCTGCACATCTACCGCGGGTCCTTCCCTGTGCCTCAGGGCATGGTGGTGGGGCACGAGATGACCGGGGAGGTCATCGAGGTCGGCCCCGACGTCGAGTTCCTCAGTGAGGGCGACCTCGTCTCCGTCCCGTTCAACGTCGCCTGCGGCCGATGCCGCAACTGCAGGGCGCGCCGGACCGAGGTCTGCGAGACCACGAACCCCAAGGTGGCCTGCGGAGCGTACGGCTTCAACCTGGGCGACTGGACCGGCGGCCAGGCCGAGTACCTGTTCGTCCCGTACGCCGACTTCCAGCTCCTGCGCTTCCCGGACAGGGACCAGGCCATGGCCAAGATCCGTGACCTGGCGCTGCTCTCGGACATCCTGCCCACCGCGTTCCACGGTCTCATGGAGGCCGGTGCCAAGCCGGGCTCGACCGTGTACCTCGCCGGCGCCGGCCCGGTCGGTCGCTGCGGCGCAGCAGCGGCGCGCCTCCTCGGGGCGTCCTGCATCATCGTCGGCGATTACCACAAGGACCGCTTGGAGCTGGTGAAGAAGAACGGCTGCGAGACGATCGACCTGAGCCAGGACGCAGCGCTCACCGACCAGATCGAGGCCATCCTGGGCGAACCCATGGTCGACTGTGCAGTCGACTACGTCGGCACCGAGGCACACGGCATCGGCCGCGAGGCCGAGGACATGGACCCGGCCTACGCTATCAACCAGGTGATCGACGCCACCCGCGCGGGCGGAGCCACCGGAGTCATCGGCGTCTACGGCGCCGACCCGCTCGCGAAGTCGAAGGCCGAGCAAGAGGGAACGTACCCGCTCGACTTCGGCACGGCCTGGATCAAGTCGCCGCGGATCACCGGCGGGCAGGCACCGATCATGCACTACAACCGCGAGCTGATGATGGCGATCCTGTGGGACCGCATGCCCTACTTGAGCGCCATGCTCAACACGAAGGTGATCAGCCTCGACGACGCCCCCGACGCCTACGCGACCTTCGACGCGGGAGCGTCCGAGAAGTTCATCATCGACCCCCACGGCCTCATTCCCGCCTGAGGCCCGCGATCCGAGAAACAGTGCCGAACTCGCCCGCCTCTCACGTTGCCGCACCGGAGAGGCGTGAGAGGGCAGTCCGTCGCTTCGTCTCGGGCGACGGCCTGCCCACTACGCCGTCGCTCGTGAGTTCGCAGGGGCGGATGAGGGGGTGCCAGGACGAGGGCGAGGGGTCGGCATCGTCCGTCCGCGACGAGGTGGATCTTGGTGGTGAATCCTCCGCGGGAACGTCCCAGACACTCGCGCCGATCTGACCACCTCCTCACCGCACGGACCTGGGCCCGACGCGGACGCACACCCGTCATCCAGGTGCGGGGAGGTTCCAGCGCCGCTTTCTCCATCGCCGCTCTGGCCTGCTACAAGCACGGTGAACGCGCAGAACCCATCTCTGAACCTCTGTCCGCCACCACGGCGGCGCTGCGGCGGCTGGGCCTTGGCTCGGCCACATCCGGTGGGAGGACGCGATGGTGCCGTATGCGGTGTGGCGCGGGCTGTGGTCGGTCAAGCGCGGCGCGTACCGCAATCAGCCGCTCGGCGGACCGCACGACGCGGCGCCGACTGCAAGCTGCTGCTTGCGAAGCTCGAACGGATGGCCGGGGTCGTGCCCGCCGACCGCTGGTGATCTTCACTGAAGGCAAGCAACGGCCAGAGCTGTACGCGGGGTTACTCTCACAAACAGTCCTTTGCCCGAGCAAGATCGATAATGGGTCGCCAGACCCCCGGGAACCTCGAATCGGTTCTCGGAACCCGTTCTCACTCAAAGAACGGTTGGACCCCCTTCTGAGACTTGCATTGTGCGAGAATCCGGGCTCATGACGGACCCTCAGCAGCCTTCCCCAACCGACCGGTCGGACGCCGACGACGTCGAACAGCACGCCTGTCCGAAGTGTGACGCGCAGCCCGGCTCGCCCTGCCGCTCACGCGGCGGCGCGGTCGCCTCCGCCTACCACACCCGCCGCTTCACGATGGTGCCCCGGCTCAAGAAGGCGCTGCGAATCCCGACCCCGGCCGACCGGGGTCCGGGCCGGCCGTGGCGCCCCGGCACCCCGCCGCCGGCGCCCATCGACCCGGACCTGCCGAGCGCGGACATCCGCATCGGATACGCCCGCTGCTCGACCCTCGGGCAGGAACTCGACTCCCAGCTCGACGCGCTCAGCAAGCACGGCATCCCCAGGGACAAGATCTTCAGCGAGAAGATCAGCACCCGCGTCCGGGTCCGCCCCCAGTTCGAGGAGGCGCTGAAGACCGCGCGGGAGGTCAAGGCGCACGCCCCGCACTGCCGGGTCATCTTCACCGTGTACGAGATGAAGCGGCTCGGCCGCGACGCCGCCGAACTCACCGCGCTCGCCGACCACCTCACCGCCCACGGCCTCATCCTGGAGATGCTCGCCGGACCACTGCCCGGCATCTACGACCCCACCGGCCCGGGCAAGCTGCTGTTCGCGTTCTTCGCCGCGATGGCGGAGACCGAGCGGGAGAACATCCGGGAGTCGACGCTGGAAGGGCTCGACACCGCGGCCCGCAAGGGCAAGCATGGCGGCCGACCACCCGTCATCACCGACGACATGCTGCACACCGTGCTCCGCAGGCGGGCGCTCGGCGAGTCCGTCGAGCAGATCCAGCCCGACCTGTTCATCCCCACCGGCAAGCGCAAGGGGCAGAACCCCTCCGTCGCCAGCATCTACCGCGCGCTCGCCGAACACGCCAAGCGCAAGGCGTACCCCGAAGCCGTCGAACAGGCCCACGCCGACTTCGCCGCCCTCACCGGCAGCGAGGTTCCTCAACCGCGCACAGAAGCCAAGGCCCTAACAGCACGCTGAGTTACTTGTCACTTCGCGGCAGCTTCGGGAGGACAGGGCCTCGTCGGTGGGAGCGCCGGCCCGATCCGAAGCGGTCAGGCACCGCGTGGTGGCGGCTCGCTCCCGTCGGCGGCGGCGGGCTGCGACATCAGTGGGTGCGGTCGGCGCGCCAGGTCATGGGGGCGGTGTCGGACGAGCTCGACGCCGTGCTCCTCGCAGTACGCGCCGTACTCGTCCTCAATGGGAACGCGTGCCCGCCCGTAAAGCACTGCGTCATGCCGCGCCGCCCGCAAGGCAGTACCGGTGCGCGCGTTAGGAGTTCTTAGCCTCATGCGGGCGAGCACACTACTCGTGAGCTCGATTGTGCCCATGACCGCCCGTGCGCTCTCCTGTTCGGCGCTGCGGCGCCGCCCCTTCGGGACATGACTCGGGTGGTCGGGGTCGCGGCCTGCTGACCCCGTCGACGTTCAACACGATGAATGAGCGGGCTCTCGGGCGTCGACGAGCTCCTGGCCACGGAGGGCAAGGGTGCTGCACGGAGAAGGCGGGTCGTACCGAACACGCCGGGGAGAAGCGTCCTTACCTGCGGGCTGCGGCCTTGACACTCTCGACACGCTGCAAGGACCACGGACATGATCGGACAGCTACACCCATGCCCTCTGCAGTCACCGTCGTCTCCACCGGGAACAGCGAATGCCCGAACCGACTTACTCACTCAGCGAGTTCATCCGTGCCTACGAGCAAGCCACCAACAGCCACGACCCGACCCGGCTCGAGCCACTGATCGCCTCCGACGCCGTCTACTGGTTCTCCGACGGATCGCACCGCGGCCGCGCAGCCATCCTGTCGGCCATCGCCGAGACGTTCGCCACCATCCGCGGTGAGGTCTACCGGATCAGCGACCTGGAGTGGATCGCCCACGGCGGTGACCGCGCGGTATGCCGTTACCGGTTCACCTGGACCGGGACCATCGACGGCAACCCACGATCGGGTAGCGGCCGCGGCACCAACGTGCTCGTCAACAACGCCGGAAATTGGCAGATGCTCCACGAACACCTCAGCAGCTGACGAGGTCGGAAGCATGACCCGGTCAGGAGTACGTGTAGAACCCGACGTGCGTCTTGCGGCCCAGGCGGCCCGCGTCGACCATGCGCTGGAGCAGCGGGGGAGCGGCGTACAGGGGTTCCTTGAACTCCGCGTACATCGAGTCCGCCACCGAGGCGACGGTGTCGAGGCCGATGAGGTCGGAGAGTTTCAGCGGGCCCATCGGGTGGGCGCAGCCCATCTCCATGCCGTTGTCGATGTCCTCGCGGCTCGCGATGCCGGACTCGAACATCCGGATCGCCGACAGGAGGTAGGGGATCAGCAGCGCGTTCACCACGAACCCCGAGCGGTCCTGGGCCCGGATCGCGTGCTTGCCGAGGATGCCGCCGACCACGGCCTCCGCGCGCTTGAGCGTCTCCTCCGACGTCGTCAGCGCGGGGATCAGCTCGACCAGCCTCTGCACCGGCGCCGGGTTGAAGAAGTGGATGCCGATCACCTGGTCGGGGCGCGAGGTCGCGACGGCGAGCCGTACCAGCGGGATGGACGACGTGTTCGACGCGAGGATCGCGTCCTGGCGCGTCACCACCTGGTCGAGCACCCGGAAGATCTCCGTCTTGACCTGCTCGTTCTCCACGACGGCCTCGATCACGAGGTCGCGGTCGGCGAACTCGCCCAGGTCCGTCGTGTAGGTGAGCCGGTCGAACGCCGCGTCCCGCTGCTCCTGCGTGATCTTGCCGCGCAGGGCCGCCTTCGTGAGGGAGGAGACGATCCGGGTCCTGCCGATCTCCAGGGCCTCGCCCGTGGTCTCGGCGACCATCACCTCGAGGCCGCTGCGCGCGGCCACCTCGGCGATACCCGCTCCCATCTGGCCGCAGCCCACCACTCCTACGCGAGTGATGTCGGTCATGCTGTCGGTCACGTCGAGCCCCTCGTCGATCGGTGTCTTCCGCGGACGTCCCGCCGGGCCCCGCCGGCGGCGCGGGGGCGCCTCCCCCCTCCGAGACGTTACTCTGCGCCCCCGGCGCGCGGGGGCTCAGGGAGGGGCGCGTCAGCCCGCGTGCGCGCCCGCGCGCCGGGGTCACTGCGGTGCGTGTCAGTCCCGCGCACGCTGGGTGACCGCGATGCACACCAGCACGGCAGCCGCGGCCCCCACCGCCACCGCGCTCAGCCGCTCGCCGAGCAGCAGCACCGACCAGACGAGGGTCAGCAGCGGCTGCGCCAGCTGCAGTTGGCTCGCCCGCGCCACGCCGATCGCCGCCATCCCCCGGTACCAGACGTACAGGCCGCAGAACGTCGACCCCGCCGCCACCCACACAAGACCGGCCACGCCGTGCGCCGTCAGGTTCACCGGCTCGTACGCCAGCGCGAGCGCTCCCCCGGCCACCGCGAGCGGCAGGGTGGCGACCAGCGCCCAGCCGATCACCTGCCACCCCGGCATCTCGCGCGCGAGGCGGCCGCCCTCCGCGTAGCCGGCCGCGCACACCAGCAGCGCCCCGAACAGGTACAGGTCGGCCGTCGAGAGGGCGCCGCCGCTCTGCTGCACGGCGAACGCGATCACCACAGCGGCGCCGCCGAGCGCGGCGCACCAGAACACCTTCGACGGGTAGCGGCCGCCGCGCGCCGCCGCGTACACGGCCGTCGTCAGCGGCAGCAGGCCGACCACCACGGCGGCGTGCGATGTGCTCGACGTGCCGAGCGCGAGCGTCGTCAGCAGCGGGAAGCCGATCACCGTGCCGCACGCCACGGCCGCGAGCGGGCCCCAGTAGCGGCGGGCGGGCAGCGGCACGCGACGGGCCAGCAGGAAGCCGAGGGCGATCAGCGCGGCGAGCACGGTACGCACCCCGACGAACGTCCACGGGCCGAAGGACTCCAGGCCCCAGACCGTGGCGGGAAAGGTCAGCGAGAACGCGGCCACACCGGCACCCGCCAGCAGTGTTCCGGTCGAGACCGCTATCGGGCGCGTAGCGGTAGCGCTATCCTGTGTCGTCATGCATGAGCGTAGCAGTGTGGACGAGCTGGCGACATCCCTGAGAAGTGAGCTGCACCGCTACTCTCCCGGCGGGAAGCTGCCGTCGAGCCGGGAGCTGGTCGAGCGCTACCACGTCTCGCCGGTGACCGTGTCCCGCGCGCTGGCGCGGCTCGCCTCCGAGGGCCTGGTGACCACCCGTCCCGGCGCGGGCGCCTACCGCGCGGCGGCCAGGCCCGCCGCGGCACAGCCCGTGGACACCTCCTGGCAGGAGGTCACCCTCAGCGCGGACGCGGGCGCGGACGGCGTGCCGCGCTCCGCCGACGCCTCGGGCGTGCTCGCCACGCTCGCCGCGCCGCCGCCCGGAGTCATCGAGTTCAACAGCGGCTACCTGCACCCGTCGCTTCAGCCCGAGCGTGCCATGGCCGAGGCGCTGGCCAGGGCCGGACGCCGTCCCGGCGCCTGGGGCAGGCCGCCGGTGGACGGGCTGCCGGAACTGCGCGACTGGTTCGCCCGCTCTATCGGCGGCACCTGGACGGCGGCCGACCTGATCGTCACGGCGGGCGGCCAGGCCGCGCTGACCACCGCGCTGCGTGCGCTGGCCGCGCCCGGCGCTCCCGTGCTCGTCGAGTCGCCGACGTACCCGGGGCTGCTGGCCGTTGCCAGGGCGGCCGGGCTGCGGCCCGTACCCGTGCCCGTCGACGCGGAAGGCCTGCGCACGGACCTGCTGGCCGACGCGTTCCGCGCCAGCGGCGCGCGGGTCCTCGTGTGCCAGCCGCTGTTCCAGAACCCCACGGGAGCGGTCCTCTCCGCGGCGCGCCGCCCCGAGGTGCTGCGCCTGGCACGCGAGCACGGCGCCTTCGTCGTGGAGGACGACTTCGTGCGCCGCCTCGCCCACCAGGACGCGGGCCCGCTGCCGCGCCCGCTGGCCGCCGACGACCAGGACGGCGTCGTCGTGCACGTCTGCTCGCTGACCAAGGCCACGTCGCCGAGCATGCGGGTGGGCGTGCTCGCCGCGCGCGGCCCCGCCAGGGAGCGGCTGCGCGCGATCCACGTCGTCGACACGTTCTTCGTGCCGCGCCCGCTCCAGGAGGCCGCGCTCGAACTCGTCGGCTCCGCGGGCTACCACCGCCATCTGCGCGCTCTCGCCGTCGAGTTGAAGAGCCGCAGGGACGCCATGACCGGGGCGCTGCGCGCCGAACTGCCCGAGCCCGCCCTGCCGCACGTGCCCGCCGGCGGCTATCACCTGTGGCTGCGCCTGCCGGACGGCACGGGCGAGCAGGCCCTGAACACCGCCGCCCTGCGGGCGGGCGTCGCCATCGCGCCGGGCCGCCCGTACTTCGGCACGGAACCGCCCGCGCCGTACATGCGGCTGAGCTTCGCGGGCGTGACGGGGATCGCCGAGATCGCCGAGGGCGTGCACCGGCTGCGGGCGGCGTACGAGGAGACGCGCGCGCAGCGCGGCCGGGGCTAGCGGAGCGCCCCCGCCAGCTCCCGCGTGTTCGGAAGAGCACACGTCTGGACCCCGGCCGCCGGCCCAACCCGCAGGCCGCCCTCCGCTGGGGAGAAGGGGGGGGGGGGGGGGGGG